>NZ_JBRBUA010000015.1:0-38779 GCF_052826345.1 Brevirhabdus sp.
ACCAACTGCTCCAGCGTCACCATCTCAAGCTCGGTTTGCTGCGGGGAAGGCTTTCTCAACATACCCCATTGAATCAAAAGTCCCCGCACAAGGCGAGGACTTTGTCAGCAGTCTGAGCCCGCCCATCCGGCGGGCCTTTTCGTGTCTGAACCCCGGTCGCAGCCAGACCCGGCCGACGCGCCTGCGCAGGGGGTCGCGACCACGCCCGAGGGTCCGGCATGGCCGCTGCTTTTCCCCTTATTGCGCAGTGGCCGGTTGCGACGTCGTCGCCGAGCCGGGTTGCGCGTTCTGATCCGCCGGTTGCGGCTGCGTGGCGGTCTGGGGTTGAGCAGTCTGGGGCTGCGCCTGTGCCGGAGGCTGCGCAGGTTGCGGTTGATCCGACGGTGCCTGTGCGGCAGGGGCGGTCTGCGCGGCATTCGGCTGCGGCGCGCCATCCGTGCTGCCGACCGTCTGATCGGCGGCCTGATCCTGCAACGGCGTGGTGGGAAGCGATGCGCTGCCATCGGGCGTCTGTTCCAGCGTCGAGGCGGTGGTCTCCGGCGAGGCGACAGGCGTATTGGCACCGGGATCTACCACGTTGTCCTTCTTTGACTGCTCACCGACGGCATCGATCCCGGCCAACGGCTCATCCTGACCTTGCGTGAACAAAAAGAAGACGACGATCAGCGCGACGACGCTGACCGACACGATGGCAAGGGGCACGATCAGGCTGGGGCGACCTTTCCGATCCATTCGCGCGGCGGCTGTGGTAGACATGATGAACTCCTTGCTCGAAAATAGGGGCACCCGGAAAACGTTCCAAAAGGCCCTCGGTTCCGCTGGAGCTTGTCTTGCGGCGGGCGTTCTGGCATCGAGACGCTCAACCTTGACCGAAAGGCGCCGCCGATGATGCAACCTGCCCCCTCCTCCGACGATCGCCTCATTGTGGCGCTCGACGTGCCCGATGCCTTGCAGGGGCTCAAACTTGCATCGGAACTGGGCGACGCGGTCTCCTTCTACAAGATCGGGCTGGGCATGTTGACGGGCGGCGGGCTGGCCCTGGCAAATGAGCTGAAACAGGATCAGGACAAGAAGATCTTTCTGGACATGAAGCTCTTCGACATCGGCGCCACGATCGAAGCGGCAGTGCGGGGCCTTTGCGGATACGATCTGGATCTGCTGACCGTCCATGGCGACCCCAACGTCGTACGGGCCGCGGCGGAAGGCAGAGGCACCCGCGCCACGAAGATCCTGGCGGTGACGATTCTGACATCGCTGGACCGCGCCGATCTCGACGATGGCTGCATCAAATCCGGCGATCTGCGCAGCCTGGTCCTGGAACGCGCGGCGCGCGCGTTGGAGGCCGGGGCGGACGGCGTTATCGCCTCCCCGCAGGAGGCAGAGGCCATTCGCGCCCTGCCCGAAGCCGCCGGTCGCCTGATCGTGACGCCGGGCGTGCGCCCGCAAGGTGCCGCGCGGGGCGATCAGAAGCGCACCGCAACACCTGCGGCGGCGATTTCCGCGGGGGCGGATCATATCGTCGTCGGCCGCCCGATCTGGCAGGCCGAGGATCCGCGCGCGGCCGCCCATGCGATCCTGGCGGAGCTGTCCGGCAGCTGAGCCGCAGCCCCGGCCCGATCGGAGCCGGACAAGGCCACATCACGGCACGGTCCGGGCCATCCGACCCGCCCCGCCCGTGCTGCTGAGCCGCAATTCACCTGCCAATTGCATTTCGCACATCACCATCTTGGTGATCCATCCAATGGATCCGAGCGCCGCACGCTGGCGTGCCGTCAGGCGGGCGGCGACGGCCGCGGGCAACTCGCGGCAGGGGAATTCCGGCGCCCCGAGGTGTTCCACAGCCTCCAGAATGGCCGCGCGCACCAGGGCGAACTTCCAGTCGCGCGGCCGCAAGACGGGCACCGCCCTGCCGGTATCGACGCGTATCTCGATCATCGGATCACTCCTTCCGAAAAGAGGAAATTTCCCAGCCGGGACAGCAGCGGGTCCGGCATCTGCGGGTCGCGCAGAAACTGCGCCACGCCCCAAAGCTGCCAATCGGCGCGTCCGCCCCCGTCGCCGAGGGTCGCAAGTCTTTCCGCCGTCAGCGCGGCCGTAAAAAGCCAGTCTTCGCCCGACGCGGGCGGATCGGCGCCGTAGCGGCCCCGCCAGATCAGATCGCCCGCCCCCAGGAACAGGCCAAGATCCTCCCATATGTGCCGGATCACGCAATCCTCGGCGCTTTCGGCAGATTCGCGGGCGCCGCCGGGCAGGTCCCAGTCGCGGTGCGCCGCGGCGCCCGCCGTTTCGACCCGCCGCTGCACAAGCAGCGCGCCATTGCCGACGAGAGCCAGCCGTGCCTCTGTAAAATCATCTGTCACGCAAAGTTCCCCGGATGTTCTCCCGATCATAGCACCCGATTCGTTAGCAATAGATGATCGCCTTCGGTATATTGTCGCTTCCTCCGCACAGGGCTATCCTATCCCCATGACCAGCCTCTGCCGCGACTGCCTGACGTGTTTTCCGGGAGGGGCCCGCTGCCCCGCTTGCGGACGGCCCCGCGTCGTCAGCCATCCCGAGCTGAGCGAACTGACGATCGCGCATATGGATTGCGACGCGTTTTACGCATCCGTCGAAAAGCGCGACAACCCGGCGCTGCGCGATGTGCCCGTGATCGTGGGGGGCGGACAGCGCGGCGTGGTGACGACAGCCTGCTATATCGCGCGCATCCGCGGCGTGCACTCCGCGATGCCGATGTTCAAGGCGCTGCAACTGTGCCCCGAGGCCGTGGTCGTGAAGCCCCGCCTGAAGGTCTACGCCGAGGTCTCGCGCGCCATTCGCCAGATGATGCTGGAACTCACCCCGGCGGTGGAGCCCCTTTCGCTGGACGAGGCGTTTCTGGACCTGGGGGGCACACAGCGGCTGCACGGGCACCCTCCCGCCGTGATGCTGGCGCGGCTGGTGCGCCGGATGCAGGCCGACCTCGGGATCGGCGGCTCGATCGGGCTGTCGCACAACAAGTTTCTCGCCAAGATCGCCTCCGACCTGGACAAGCCGCGCGGATTTTCGGTGATCGGCAAGGCGGAAACCACGGCATTTCTGCGCGACAAGCCGGTCTCGATGATCTGGGGCGTGGGGCGCGCGACGCAGGCGGCGCTGGATGCGGCGGGCATTCGCAGCATTTCCGATCTGCTGCGTTGGGATCGCAAGGATCTGCACAGCAGATTCGGCAGCATGGGCGACAGGCTGTGGCATTTCGCGCGCGGCCAGGACGTCAGGCGCGTCTCACCCGATGCGCCGGTCCGCTCGATTTCCAAGGAAACCACCTTTTCCGTCGATACCGGCGCGACGGAGATCCTGGACGGGCACATCTGGCGGCTGGCCGAACAGGTCTCCGACCGCGCCAAGGCGCGCGGTCTGGCGGGCCGCGTCGTGACGCTGAAACTCAAGCGATCGGATCACAAGGTGCTGACGCGCCGCACGGGCCTGCGCGATGCCACGCATTACGCCGACCACATCTATCGCAAGGCGCGCGATCTTTACGACCAGCTGGGCGATGCTGGGCCTTACCGGCTGATCGGCGTCGGGCTGAGCGAACTGGTCCCGGCCGCGATGGCGGATCTGTCGGGCGATCTGCTGGACCCCGGCGCGGCGCGGCGCAAGGCCGCGGAACGCGCCACCGATGCCATCCGCGCGCGTTTCGGGGCCAAGGCGATCGTCAGGGGCCGGGCGCTGCGCTAGGCTCGCGCGCGCCCGCCGTCCTGCCAGCGGTCCGCCCTATTCCGCGGCGAGGCGCTGGTTGCGGCGGCCCAGCGCGGCAATCTCTTCCATCACCGCACGCATCAGGCGGCGGAAGCTTTTGAAGTTGCCGTTGGGACGGATCATATGTTCGTTCATGTAAAGCGAACGGTCGATTTCCACCTGAATGGCATGCTGACGGCGCGAAGGCCTGCCGTAACGCTGCGCGATATAGGCCCCGGCGAAGGGGGCGTTGCGCACGACGTGCAGCCCGGCGCGCTGGAATGCCCGCTCGACCCCATCCATCACCTCTTCGGCACAGGCGGCGCCGAAACGGTCGCCCAGCACGATCTCGGGCCGTCTCTGACCCGGTTTCACCGCGCCCTCGATGGCCTCATGCGGCATGGAATGCAGGTCGATCAGGATCGCCTCGCCGTAGCTGCCATGAGCGCGGTCGAGCAAATTCTGCAAGGTGTCATGATACGGCCGCCAGTGCTGGGCGATCCGGTTCTGCGCCTCGCCCAGCGTCAGCTTGCCGTGATAGATCGCGCGGCCGTTCGACACGACGCGCGGAATCACGCCCAGGCCGGAACTGATCCGCGGATTCAGCTGGCTGCGCCGCACCCCGTCGACAAGCGCGGGGTCCAGTTCTTCGACCGAGCGGTTCAGATCGACGAAGGCGCGCGGCGCCGAGGCGGCCAGCAGCGGCGCCCCGAAACGCGGTGCATCCTCGAACAGCAGATCGACAAAAGCGTCTTCGGAAGACCGGATCGCACGCCCGTCGAGGATCGTCTGCGCCAGAAACGAATCCGGGTAATCCCTGCCGCTGTGCGGAGAGGCGAAAACCACGCAGGTCGTGCACGGCTCCGGCAGGATCAGACGATAGGGCGCTTGGGTCATGCAATCTCCTCTGCTCTTGGATATAGAGGTAAAACTTAGGCATTCAAAAGCCCTTGAACACTTCTTCGACTCCCATTATAGCCCTGCGAACCGACGCGGTTCTGCCGCGTCCTGTTCATTTAGGGACAGGCGGACCCGGTCGGTAAGGGCGGTTAGCTCAGTGGTAGAGCACTTCGTTGACATCGAAGGGGTCACAAGTTCGAACCTTGTACCGCCCACCATCGCCTCCATCCGGGGGCACGGAATTCAACCAGGCGCTCGCGCGCCGCGACGAAGGGGAAGACCATGAAGGTCCGCAACTCGCTCCGCTCGCTGAAAAATCGGCACCGCGACTGCCGCGTCGTGCGCCGCAAAGGCCGCGTATACGTCATCAACAAGACGCAGCGCCGGTTCAAGGCCCGCCAGGGCTGATCGCCTGACCGCGACAGCTTGACGCCTGCTATCAGCTCGCATGAATAAACCCGCCGGATCGCTCCGGCGGGTTTTTCCAATGTGGGAGGAATGATGTTTTTCATCAAACATGCGGTACTGAAATCCGGTTCGGTGCGGGACGAGAGCAAGCGCGCTTCATAGCCTTTGCGCCTATTTTCAGTCCTTGTCGCGACGGGCAGATAGAAGCGGCCCGGTCACATTCACTTGGCGTCTTTCCGGCTCTTGGCATCTTCCCGGCCCGCCTTCTGGCCCTTAGCGCTTTTTCCGGCCCGACTTCTGGCCCGGAGCGTCCTTCTTGGGCCCCTGGGAGCCCGAGTGAGACCCCGAGGAGGCGCCCTGTTTGGGGGTCGAGGGTTTGGATGGCTGATTTGATGTAGGCATCGTCGTTTACCCAAAATGTCGACGGCAGGGATTTGCCGCCGCACATTCAGGATACTACACCCCCGGACCCCGGCAAGAGTCGTCGACCTCGCGTTCACGCTGGCAGGCCAAAACTGGCTCAGCGGCGGTTCGCGCCGCCGAGCATTCGCGCGGCCATGCGATGAGCGGACCCGGGCGGCACCAACCGCAGCGGCGAAGGCTTACTGTACCGCCTCCGCAATGATGCGCACGACGGTCTGGCGGCTGAGATAGCCGGTCACATCGAGATTGCGCGTGCGCTGGTATTCCCGGATCGCCCGCCGCGTCTGCTCTGTCATGCGGCCGTCGGCGGGCCCGGGGTCAAGCCCCAGCGACGCGAGGCGCTTTTCGACCAACAGAAAGGTCACCGGCGCCAGCGCAAGTTGCTGCTCCTCGGCGCGGGCGGATTCGGCGCGCGCGTCATTGCGGTTCTGTTTCTGCGCCTGATCCTGCAATCGGGCGATTCGATTGGTGGCCTCATCGTGGAAAATGCCGTCGGGATAGCTGCGCAGATAGTCCCGGTACGCCTGGATCGTTCCCACCGACACCGCGTTATCCCAGTCGGAGCGTTCGCGTGCCTCGGTGTTGGCGCGTTGCGACCTGCGCAATTCCTCGAGCCTGGATTTCGCGAGATCGGCGAAACGGCCCTCCGGATAGCGTTTCAGATAGTCGCGAATGCCCGATTCGCTGGTGCCCCGCCCGGTCTGGCGCCAATAGGCGCCGTCCTTGCGGCGCTCCTCTTCCTGCGCCTGACGCTCCTCCGCCCTGACTTCGGAAGCCCGCTTGTCGGCCTGCGCCGTAAGCGCGGCAAGCTGCGGGCGGTCGAGATAGCCGTTCACGTCAAAATTGTTGGCTTTTTGCCAATTGCCGATCGCGTTGCGGGTGCCACGGCCGAAAATCCCGTCAATGCCGCGCGTATCATAGCCCAGAATGGTCAGATTGCGCTGGATCTGACGCTTTGCGCCGCGGTTGAGATCCAGCGCTTTCTCGACGTCGCTGGCCTTTCGCGTCGGCGCTTCGTCCAGGCGTTTGAGCGCATCGCGGGCGGAGCGCGCGAAATCGCCGCGCGGATAGCGGTCGAGATAGGCCTGAAACGCCGAGGCGGTGCCGATTTCATTCACAGCCGTCCAATAGGCCCGCTCCGCGTCGGCGCTGTCGTTGCCGCGCGACGGCGCCGGTCTGGGCGGCACCTGGGGGCGGGACTGCCGCGGCAGGAAACTCTCATCCGCGGGCAGATAGCCCAGCGCCGTCAGCCCCCTGCCCTCGCGCTTGACCGCCCGGTCGATGACGGTGCCGTTCGTCAGCACCGATTGCGCCATGAAGTCGGACAGGCGTGCCGCCGGGCCGGTGATCACGGTCACGCCGTCGGGGACCCTCAGGTTGCCCAGCCCGTCGATCACCCCGGTTTCCGGTCGCTGGCGGCGGTTGCTGCCGACCTCGCCCAGCCCGACCACGGATTCGCCCGGCACCTGCGCCGCAAGATCCAGGATCAAGGAGACCGGGATAGCGTTTTGCGGCAGGTTGGCCAATGTGGGCACGGGCACGTCGACCGGCAAAAACCAGGTGGTGCTGCCCGAAGTCACGAAACGCCCCGTCAGCAGGATGAACTGCTGCTCGGTGCCGCCGGTCACATCCGTGTAGGCCGACAGCGCGCGTTCAATCTGATCGCTGCGCAGATCATTGGCGCGCACGACGGTGAAACCGGCCTGCTCCAGCCGCCGCTGCGTCTGCTGCGCCGCGGCGCCGCCGTCGGCGCGTTCCAGCGTGGTGTAATTCTCGTTTCCGATCACCAGCGCCGTGCGGGTATCGGCAGCGGCCGCTCCGGTCGACACGGCTGCCAGTCCGACAAGGATGGTCAGCAGTTTCGGCGTCTTGAGCATAATGAGGTCTCCGGGAAGGCTATGTGTTCAGTTCTGGCAATCTTCGGTGACTTTACCCTCGTTTGGCAAGCAACCGGGCGTCACAACGCCGCTAGCGCCGTTCGGCGTCTGCCTGACAGGAACGCACGGCGCGGCGGCAAAGTTTCCCCCGGACACAGTTTTGTTCCACCGCATATCACATCGGCAGCGAAGGCGCAGTTGCATCGCGCCCGGCCCGCATCCGCCGGAGCGGGCGGCGGGGCATGTATCCGACCGTATCGCAGCCACCTTGCGCCGCCGCGCACCACGGGCGATTAGAATGCCTCCGGCGGGGATATTTCGGCCCTTTGGAACTGCGGGGGCTCCCGTCAGGAGAAGAGGCGGAAGTAGAGGCTGTCGGGCAGGAATTGCGCCGCGCGGAATACCCAGGAAAAGGGCGCGGGAAAGCTGCGCTTGAACCCGCCCCTGCGCATCTGGTCGAAGATCCGGTGCGCGGCCGCGTCGGGTTCCATCAGGAAGGGCATGCGGAAATCGTTCTTGTCGGTCAGCCGGGTGCGGATGAATCCGGGATTGGCGAGCTGCACCTCCAGCCCGGTGCCGCGCAGATCGGCGTGCAGGCTTTCGGCCATGACCATGATGCCGGCCTTGCTGGCCCCGTAGCCCACCGACCCGGGCAGCCCGCGATACGCCGAGAGGCTGCCCGTCAGCACGATATGACCCGCGCCCCGCGCCAGCATGGCGGGCAGTACCGCGCCCAGGATGCGTGCCGTGCCGGTGAAGTTGATGTCGCACATCTTCTCGATCAGGTCGGGGTCCCATTGCGCGGCGGGCATCGGCCAGTACACGCCCGTCATCTGAACCACGCCGTCGATGGGCCCCAGCTGCGAGGCCGCGCTGCGCAGCGACGCGGCCTCGGCCACGTCGACGGGAACGACGCGCGGTTGGCCGGGCAGTTCGGCCGCCAGCGCATGCAGCCGGTCGCTTGAACGTGCCGACAGGATGAGTTCGGCGCCCGCATCGGCCAGCAGATGCGCAAGCGCGCGGCCCAGCCCCTCGCTCGCGCCGACGATCCAGTACCGCCTGCCGTTGAAATCGCGCATCAGGGCTTTGATATCGTGGCGACGAGCTCCGCGATCCGAAAGCCGAACTTGCGGAACTGGCTGCGGTTCACGATCGTGCCGTTGTTGAGCATGTACATCCAGTCCGTCGCCTTCAGCACGTGGCCGCCCGTGCTCTGCGGCAGCCTTATGCGGTAGGACAGATGCACACCCGCCCCCGCCTGACGCCCCACGCCCGTACCGATCACGTCATCCGCGCGGGCAGCGAAGCTGCCGTCGCCATTGAGGGTCAGCAGCCATTTGCGATGCTGCGTCTCGCCGCTGTCGTAGCGGAACTCCTCCGACATGACGCCCTCGTTCCCGGTCCAGACGGTATCCATGTCCGCCTCGAACCGCGACACCACGCGCCCGGAGGGGCCGTAGATCACGCCCTGGCACAGAAGATGGCCGTCCAGATGCCTGCGGACATCGAAGACCGGCCCCTGATCGGCATAATCGTCGGGTTCCTGCGCGACAAAGCCGCAACGGGCATGCCAATACCAAGCCAGGGCAAGGGCCGCGAGCGCGCCGACGAAACTCCAGAGTATTGGCTCCAATGTGGGCTCCTCAGCCGTTGGAAGGATGCCGCGCGCGGGCTGGCGCAGCCGATATCACCTTGCCTGCCTGCGCAAGGGCAAACGTCAAAACGCCCGGGACGCACATCATTGCGACACTTCGGATTCGGGCGGCATCGGGCGCGGGCGATAGATCGCCCCTTTCCACCACAGCTTGAGCGCCTGCCAGTGGATCAACCCCAGCACCCGGCGCGATCCGAACGGGCGGCGCAGGCAGGCGCGCAGGATGGAGGCATCCGTCAACGGCCGGCGCGCCCCCGAAAACGTCGCCACGAGCCCGCCGCGCCCCGCGTGGTGCGGCCCCCCGTGTGCACCGCCGTGTGCACCGCCGTGTGCACCGCCATCTGAGCCGCCGCCTGCGCCGTCGTCATAGGCGATACGTATATCGACATGCTGCGCCGTGATGTCGAAGCGGAAGGTATATGCGCCCGCGACGGGCTGAAACGGCGAGACGTGGAAGATCTTGCGCGCCGTCAGCCGGTCGTCCGGGCCGATGGGCGTCGCGTCGGGCTTCACGCAGAGATAGCTGTGGCGGTCGCCGAAGGTATTGCTGACCTCCGCGATCACGGCTCGCAAGCGGTCTTGCGCATCCTGGATGAGCCAGAAGCTGACCGGGTTGAACACATGGCCCAGCACGCGCGGCTGCGACAAGAGCAGGATCGGGCTATCGCAAAGCCCGTCCTGGCCTGCGTTCCGCAGCACTTGGCGAACCCAATCCGGCCCGCGCCCTTTGCCGGGGGGGCCGCCGTGATCGCTGTCGTGAAGTGCCATGAGGTTGAAACGGTTGCGCGAAAACAGACGGGGGCTGCGCCGTGTCGCATCCCTGTCAGGCTGCGTCAGCAGATAGTCCATGCCATAGCGAAACCGATTGGCGATGGCGCCGCTTCTGCTGTGCATCGTCCGGCCGACAATATGTTCCGGTGTCAGGCCCATGCCGGAACCTCGCCCAATCGCCGCACGACGTCAACCGCGCTGGCATAACCGTCCTCGTGGAAGCCGTTCCGCATCCAGGCGCCGCAATACCAGATCCGGTCCGCCCCATTCACGCGGCGCAGGGTGTCCTGCGCGGCCAATGCGTCCAGATCGAACACCGGGTGGCGAAAGACCGTGCGGTCGTGGATGCGCGCCGGGTCGATCCGGCGCTGGCTGTTGAGCGTGACGAACAGAGGATCGTCCTGCGGGATCGGCTGCAGCGAGTTCATCCAGTAGGTCAGATCGATCGGCCCGCCGCTGCGCCCGGACTGCTCGGTGTAGTTCCAGCTTGACCAGCAGCCCCGGCGGCGCGGCATGACGGAAGCATCGCTGTGCAGGACGGCCTCGTTCGGCTGGTAACGCACGGCCGCGAGCGCCCGCGCCTCGACGGGTTCGGGATCTTGCAGCAGGCCGAGCGTATCGTCGGAGTGGGTGGCGAAAACGACCTCGTCGAAACTGTCGATCTGGCCATCGGTGCCGGTGACTTCCACGCCCTCGGCGGCGCGGCGCACATGCGCGACGGGCGCGTTCACGCGCAGCGCCACCCCCAGGGCCTGCATCGCGGCGCGCAGACGGGCGACATATTCGACCGATCCCCCGCGCACCGTGTACCATTGATGCTGTCCACTGTGATCCAGCAGCGCGTGGTTGTGGAAGAACTGCACAAAGGCCTGCGCCGGGAAATCCATCATATGCGCGGGCGGGGTCGACCAGATCGCCCCGGACAGCGGGGTCAGGTAATAGTTGCGGAACCAATCGCCCAGTTGCAGCTGATCCAGCAGCATCCCCAGCGTCACGGCCGGGTCCTGCGCGGCCTGCAACGCGCGCGCGTTGAATCGCAGGACATCGCGGATCATGCGCAGATAGGACGGGCGCAGCAGGTTGCGTTTCTGCGCGAAAACGGTGGCCAGGCTGCGCAGACCGTATTCCACCCGCCCCCCGTCGATCGAGGCGGCGAAGCTCATGTTGCTCTTTGCGATCGGCACGTCGAGCTTTTCGAACAGCCGCGTGAGATGCGGGTAATTGACCTTGTTGAACACGATGAACCCGGTATCGACCGGCTGATCGCCGCGCCGGCCCGCCATCACGGTGCGTGCGTGCCCCCCCAGCGCGCCCGACGCCTCGTAGAGGACCACCTGGTGCTGCCCGGCCAGCATATAGGCCGCGCCCATGCCGGAAATTCCGCCCCCGATGACGGCAATCCGCTTGCCGGACGGTCCCTGGTATTCAAACGGCATCTCTGGCCCTTTTCTGCATGGCTGACCGGAATACGTAGCCCAATTGAAATCGGATGAGAAAAATTGCTATTGATCCGGCGACCGCCCGCGCGCGTATCCCTCGGGAAAGACACCCGCGCCGCAGGCTGTCGTCAGATCGTGCATGACCGGCCAAATGCCGTCACCCCGTGCGATCCGAAAGGCAGGTGCAGCAGGTGAACGTAACCGCGGATGAGAAACGAAAGCTTTGGCTGGATCACATCGTTCGCATCAGGACGCGGGCCGACAAGGCCGCGTTTGCGGAGCTGTTCGTGTATTTCGCGCCCCGGATCAAGGCGTTCCTGATCCGCAGCGGGGCGTCGGACGCGCTGGCCGAGGAATGTGTGCAGGACGTCATGGCAACGGTTTGGCAGAAATCGCATCAGTTCGACGCATCGCGCGCCAGTGTCGCGACCTGGATCTTCACCATATCGCGCAACCGGATGATCGACGCGCTGCGCAAGGTGCGCCGCCCCGAACCCGAAGAGCTGCCCTGGGGACCGGAACCCGATGTCACACCGCTGGAGACGCTGGCCCTCCAGCAGGACGCCGCACGGTTGAGCGCGGCGATGGCGGGCCTGCCCGAAAAGCAGCGCAAGCTCATCGAAAGCGTCTATTTCGGTGACCGGACGCACAGCCAGGTGGCCGAGGAAACCGGCCTGCCGCTCGGCACGATCAAAAGCCGCATCAGGCTGGCGCTCGAGAAACTGCGCCACAGCATGGGACCGACAGGATGACCGAACCCAGACACCATCCCGACGACGCGCTGTTGCAGGCTCATGCGGCGGGCCGCCTGCCCGAGGCCTTCGCTCTGGTGATCGCGACACATCTGTCGCTATGCGACAGCTGCCGCGCCACGGTGATCTACCACGAGTTCATCGGCGGGGCGTTGCTGGAATCGCAAACCGCGCCGATCGCGCCGGACCTGCTGGACCGCACGCTGACGCGCGCCGAATTGCAGCAGGCGCCGGAGCCGCGCGATCCTGCGCCCGTCTCCTCCTCCGGCGCGGCCGGCCGCGACGTGCCGCAGCCGCTGCGCGACTATATCGGCGCCGATCTGGAACAGCTGCGCTGGCGGCCGGTGGGGCTGGGCGTGTCCCAGGCGGTCGTGACGGGAAAGCCTCCGGCGGTGGCGCGGCTGCTGCGCATCCCGCCGGGCACCTCGCTGCCCGATCATGGCCATGAGGGGCGCGAACTGACGCTGGTGCTGCGCGGCTCGTTCCGCGACAGCAACGACCGCTTCGGCCCCGGCGATCTGGAGATGGCCGACACCTCGGTCACGCATACGCCGGTGGCGGATGACGCCATGCCCTGCATCTGTCTGGCCGCGACCGATGCACCGCTGCGGTTCAATTCGCTGCTGCCCCGTCTGGCGCAACGCTTCATCGGGATCTGAGCGTCAGAGGCCGCCGCCCTCGCCCCGCAGCAGCGCGGCTTCGGGTCCGCGGTCCAGCGGCGATTGCGATGCGGCGTCCTGATCGGGCGCCAGATCCTCGAAGTCGAAATTATCCAGCCGCTTGGCGCGGCGACCGGCCTTTTCGGCCGAGATCTTGATCTCGGCGATATCGCGCGCGGCTTGGTGAAAATGCGTGTCCAGCCGCGCGACGCGGGTGCCCAGCCGATCCACATCCGCATCCAGCAGCGCCAGTTCCTTGCGAATCGCGCCGGCCTGTTCGCGCATCCGGGCGTCCTTCAGCACCGCGCGCATCGTGTTGAGCGTCGCCATGCAGGTGGTGGGTGAAACGATCCACACCCGCGCGGCGAAGCCTTCGCGCACGATGTCGGAAAAATTCGCGTGCAGTTCGGCATAGACGCTTTCGGAGGGCAGGAACATCAACGCGCCGTCGGCGGTTTCGCCCTCGACGATATATTTCTCGGAAATCGCGCGGATGTGGTGGCGCACGGCGGTGCGCATCTGGCGCGCGGCCTCTGCCAGCTCGGCGGCATTGGCGGCGCTGCGCAGACGCTCATAGGCCTCCAGCGGGAATTTCGCGTCGATCACCAGCGGCCCCGGTGGCAGCGGCAGGTGGATCAGGCAATCCGCGCGCTTGCCGTTGCTCAGCGTTGCCTGAAACGTATAGCTGTCGGGCGGCATCGCCTTTGACACGATGTCGTTCAACTGGATCTCGCCAAAGGCGCCGCGCGTCTGCTTGTTCGACAGGATATCCTGCAACGACAGGACATTGCCCGACAGCTTTTCGATATTGGCCTGCGCCTTGTCGATGGTGGCAAGCCGTTCCTGCAATTCACCCAGCGACCGCGCCGTGCGATTGGCGCTGCCGTGCAGCGTGTCGCCCATCGATTTCTGCACTTCCTCCAGCCGCTGTTCCATCGTGTGGACCATGCGCGCCTGCGCCATCGCCTGCGCCTCGCTGACGCTGCGCAGCCCGCCCGCCAGCTGGTGCTGCCCGTCCGACAGCGCCTGCACCCGCGCGCCCAGCTGCCCGATGCTGCTGATCAGCGGCTCGGTGCTGCGCGCGGAACGCCCCGCTGCGCGCAGCGACAGCGCCAACAACAACAGGATCATCAGAACCGATGCGATGCCTGCACCGGCCAGCCAGACCAGCGGGTCGTTGAAATCGACGGAAAGGGGCAAGGTGGTGTTCATGCGCGTCCGAACAGCCGCTCGATATCGGCCAGTCTGAGTTCGACATAGGTGGGGCGGCCATGGTTGCACTGGCCGGAATGGGGCGTGGCCTCCATCTCTCGCAGCAGGGCGTTCATCTCCTCCGCGCGCATACGCCGACCCGACCGGATGGAGCCGTGGCACGCCACCCGGCTCAGGATCGCCTCCAGCCGCGCGGCGAGCGATCCGCTGTCGCCCAGATCCGCCAGTTCGTCCGCAATGTCGCGGATCAGCCCGGCGGCGTCGACCTGCCCCAGGATCGCGGGGGTTTCGCGCACGGCGATCGCCCCGCCGCCGAAGGCGTCGCACACCAGGCCGAAGCGCGCCAGTTCGGGCGCGAAATCCAGCAGGCGGCCGACGTCATCCTCGGAAAGCTCGACGATCTCGGGGATCAGCAGCGTTTGCGAGGCGACCCCGTTCTGCTGCATCTGGCGCTTGAGCCTTTCATAGACCAGCCGTTCATGCGCGGCGTGCTGGTCGACGATCACCATGCCGGTTTCGGTCTGGGCGACGATGTAGTTTTCGTGCAGCTGCGCGCGCGCGGCCCCCAGTGGCAGGGCCTGCGCCTGCGGATCGGGGGCGGTCTCTTCGGCACGCGCCGAGGGGGCGGCGGTCTCGGCAAAGCCCGGTGCATCCGTCGGCGCAAGCTCTGCCGCCGCCAGATCTGGCGCCAAACCTGGCGCCGACCCTGCCGCGGGCAGCCCGGCGCGATCGGGTGCCTGCCACGTTCTGGCCGGATGCGCCGCACCAAAACCCGCACGATCCATCTGATAGATCCGCGCGGCCGGTGCCGCCCCTTCGGGGCGCATCGCGCCCAGCGCAGACCCTGCGACGGTGGTGGAGGCACGGTGCCCCGCCTCGGCCAGCGCATGGCGCAGGCCCGACACGATCAGACCGCGCGCAAGGCCGGGATCGCGGAACCGCACCTCTGCTTTCGCCGGATGCACGTTGACGTCCACGCGCTGCGGATCGCAGATCACGTTCAGCACCGCCGCGGGATGCCGGTCACGGCTGAGGAAATCGCGATAGGCCACGCGCAGCGCCCCCAACAGCAGACGATCGCGCACCGGGCGACCGTTGACGAAGAGGTACTGCGTCACCGCGCTGCCGCGCGAATAGGTGGGCAGCGCGGCAAAGCCGGTCAGGCGCAGGCCCTCGCGTTCGGCGTCTATGCGCAGCGCATTGGCGGAAAAATCCCGGCCCAGCAGGCGCGTCAGCCGGGTTGCCAGCACATCGAACAATTCGCCCTGCGCCGGGTCCAGCCGCAACAGGCTGCGGCCCTCGCCCCCGCCCGACACATCGGTCAGCGTAAAGCCGACATGCGGCTCGGCCATCGCAAGCCTGCGCACCACATCGCCGATCGCCTGGGCCTCGGCGCGGTCGCTGCGCAGGAACTTCAGCCGCGCGGGCGTCGCGTGGAACAGATCGCGCAGCGTGACCACGGTGCCGCGCGGCAAGGCGGCCGGGCGGACCGGATCGAGCTGCCCGCCCGCCACGCGGATCTCCGCCGCCTCACTGCTGCCCTTTGCACGCGACATGAGGCTCAGCCGCCCGACGGCGCCCAGCGACGGCAATGCCTCGCCGCGAAAGCCGAAGCTGTGGATGTTGAGCAGATCGCTGCCGTCGATCTTGGAGGTCGCGTGGCGCGACAGCGCCAGTGGCAGATCGTCGGCGGCGATGCCGTGCCCGTCGTCGGTGACGCGGATCAGGGTCTTGCCGCCGTCCGCATAGGCGACCTCGATCCGCGAGGCACCGGCATCCAGCGCGTTTTCCACCAGTTCCTTGACCGCGGAGGCGGGCCGCTCGACGACCTCACCGGCGGCGATCCGGTTGATCGCGGCATCGTCCAACTGCCTGATGCGTGTGGCTGCATGATGTATGTTGCGTGTCGGCTCTACCATGCCACGACATCTAGCAGCACCGCGCCGATTCGACCATTGGTCAGATCAATTGATCGACTTCATCCCCTCGGGCTCGCCGACAATCACGAAATTCAGCGTGTCCAAATTCAGCAGGCGCTTCGCCACGCGCTTGATATCCTCCTGCGTCACGGCATTGACCATGTCGTTGCGCGTGTCGATGTAGGACAGCGGCAGGCCGGTCAGCTGCATCCCCGCCAGAATATCGGCAATGCGGCCGTTGCCGTCAAAGCGCAGCGGGTAGGCGCCGGTCAGAAAGGTCTTGGCGTCCTCCAGCTCCTGCGCGCTGACGCCGTCGCGCGCCATGCGGGCCCACTCCTCGCGGATCACCTCTACCGTCCGGGCCATCCTGTCGTTGGATGACGCCACCTGCCCCAACAGCAGGGCGGCGTGTTCCTTGGGCACCAGATAGGTGCCGATCCCATAGGTCAGCCCGCGTTTCTCGCGCACCTCGGTCATCAAGCGCGATTCGAACCCGCTGCCGCCCAGGATATGGTTCATCACGAAGGCGGCAAAGAAATCGGGGTCGTCCCGCGCGATGCCCTGCTGGCCAAAGAGCGCCACGGATTGCGGCGTGTCGAAGGGCACCACGGTCACGCCGCCTTTCATCGCGATCTCCGTGTCCTTCGGCTGCGGCGCGCCGGTTTCGGGCAGATCGCCCAGCAGGTTGTCCAGCAGCTTGCCCAATTCCTCGGCCGAGATATCGCCCGCCGCGCCCACGACGACGTTGTCGCGCGCCAGCACATCGCGGTGCGCCTGGACCAGATCCTGCCGATCGAGCGCGCCCACGCTTTCCAGCGTGCCGGACTCGTTGGACCCATAGGGATGATCGCCATAGGCCTGCTTGTTGAACACGCGCGATGCGATCGACTGCGGGTCCTTCAGGTTCGAGGAAATCATCGAGAGGATCTGGCTGCGCACCCGTTCGATCGCATCCGCGTCGAACCGCGGATCGGTCAACGCCTGCCGCAGCAGCGCCACCGCCTGATCGCGGTTTTCGTTCAGAAAGCGGGCGGAGACCGACAACGCGTCGTCACCGACGTCAAAGCTGATGCTGGCGGCCAGTTCCTCCGTCGCGGTGGCGAAGGCGCGGGCGTCCATGTCGCCGCTGCCCTCTTCCAGAAGGGCGGTCATCAAGGAAATCGCCCCCCGCTTACCGGGCCGGTCCAGCGACGCACCGCCCTTGAAGTCTATCTGCAAGGCGACGAAGGGAATGGATTTTTCCTGCACCAGCCAGGCGTGGATGCCGCCTGGCGAGGTCACTTCCTGCACCTCGATGGCGGCGGCGGCGAACGGCAGGCTCAGCCCCAGCCACAGGGCGACGGCGAAACGGATCATTGCGTGACCTCCATCGAGGGGACAGCCACCGGCGGCGCCGACGGCAGATTGGCGGGCGCGGCGGTGTCAGGCGCAGCCGCTTCGGGTTGTGTCCCCTCTACCGACGGGGCGTCCGCGCCCATGAAATAGCCCGTCACCGAACGCCGCTTGTCCAGCAGATCCCGGGCCGCCGTCATGATCTGGTCGGCCGTCACCGACTGAAGGATCTCGGGCCAGGCCTGCACGTCCTCGACCGTCAGCCCCGACGCCAGCGCCGCGCCGTAGCGCTGAGTCTGCCCCTGCAGACTGTCCAGCCCGTAGATCGTCGAGGCGCGCAGCTGCCGCTTGATCCGCGTCAGCGCCGCCTCGTCCACGCCTTCATCGAGAAAGCTGCCCAGCGCATCGTCGAGCGCGGCCTCCGCTTCAGGCAGGGTGACGCCCGCGGCGGGCACCACCACAAAGTTGAAGCTGGTGGCGTCGAGACTGGTGCCGCCGTAGCCGGCGCTGGTGTAAAGCGCGAGCTTGCGGTCGAATTCCAGCCGCTGCCCCAGGAAAGAGGTGGCGGAATGCCCGCCCAGCAGATCCGCCAGCAACGTCAGCGCCGCGGCAGGTTCCTGCGCGCCGCTGTCGCGCTCGGGCGCGAGATAGGACCGGGTCACATAGGGCTGCGCCACGCGCGCGTCGTGAAACATCACCCGGCGCTCGGCAAGCTGCGGCGGCTCTTGCGGGCGGGCACGCTCGGGCAGGCGCGGATTGCGGGGGATCGCGCCGAAATAGGTCTCGGCCAGTTTCTTGACCTCGTCGGGATCGACATCGCCCGCGACGACCAGAACGGCATCGTTGGGCGAATAATAGATGTCATAGAAATCCAGCGCGTCCTGCAAGGTCAGCGCTTCGACTTCCTGTCGCCAGCCGACGATGGGGCGGCCGTAGGGGCTGTTGAGGTAAAGGGCGGCGTTGCGCTGTTCGGCAAAAAGCGCGGCCGGGTCGGAATCGGTGCGCTGGTTGCGTTCCTCGAGGATGACATCGCGTTCCGTCACCGCGTCTTCGGCCGTCAGCTTGAGGTTGACCATCCGGTCCGCCTCCATCTTCATCATCAGCTCCAGCCGGTCCGCGGCGACGCGTTGGTAATATCCGGTATAATCCCAGGAGGTGAACGCGTTGTCCGACCCGCCGTTCGCGGCGACGATCTTGGAGAACTCCCCCGAGGCCACCTGATCGGTGCCCTTGAACATCAGATGTTCCAGGAAATGCGCGATCCCCGACTTGCCCGGCGGTTCGTCCCCCGAACCGGCCCGATACCAGACCATGTTGACGACGACCGGCGCGCGGTGATCCTCGATCACGACGCCTTCCATGCCATTGGCGAGGGTAAAGCTGGTCACGTTGTCATCGATTTCCGCCGCCCGGGCCCCCAGCCCGGAGCCGATGGTGAACATTAGGGCAAACAGCAATCGCAGCATGACGGTCCTCGCTACCGGAGAGTTGGCCAGACCCTATCGCCAATCGCGGCAGGTTCAAGCGCCCATACGAGGTTGTGACCGGCGCGCCCCGTACTGGTCCCGTACAGGGCGAAAACGGGCGCGGGGGCTCTACTTCGGCGGCGGCGGGGCGCTAACGGTACGGATGCCCGCGCGCCGTATCCGCTCCAGCTCGCGGTATTGATCCAGCGAATAGGGGGCGTAGGCGTCGTAATAGAGGTTCTGCTTGAACAGACGCTCCAGCAGGCGCCCGTCGTTGCGGCGCCGGTATTCCAGATCTTCGGCGGCCAGCGTCGTGCGGATGCCCGGCGTGACGCCGTAGCGCGTCGCATAGCGCAGCGTGCCGGGATCGCCGCGCACCACGCCGGTGGGCACCAATGCGCCGGGGTTGCCGCCCAGCGCCGCGACCGCATCGCCGCGCGGCGTGGGGTCGACGCGATTGGCCTGACCCGGCGTCGGCGCCGGCAGGGCGGCGACATTCTGGGGGATCTGGATCGGCTTGTTCGGCAGGATCGCGAATTCATCCGGCGTCCCGTCGGAGGTGACATTCATGAGCCGCGGAACCTCGCTGCCGCAGGCTGTCAGAACGGCCAGTGACATGAGGGCGATCGCCCGTTTCAGAAATGTCTTCTCGATGACCATCTAGGCCTCCTTCGCCCCAACGGGCCTAGCCTTACCGCATCTGAAAACGCGCGTCACGGGGTCTTCTCCTCCGAAGGCAGCAGCACCAGGCCGATGGCCCCGGCAAAGATGAACACATCGGCCGTGTTGAACGTATAGGGATTGTCGAATCCGCAGCAAGACGGGCTGAGAAAATCAGCGACTGCGCCGTAGATCACACGGTCCAGCGCGTTCGACAGCGCGCCGCCGACCACCAGCCCCGCGGCCACGAATTCCAGCGGGCGGTGAAACTTGCGCCGCGCCCAGACCACCAGCCAGATGGAAATCACCACCGCCACGGCGATCAACGCCCAGCGCATCAGCTGCGTGTCCCCGCCCAGCAGGCCGAAATTCACACCCCGGTTCCACCCCATCTGGAACACCAGATAGGGCGGAAACACCTCGATGCTGATCCGCGATTGCAGATCCAGACCGAACACCACCCAGATTTTCGCGATCTGATCGAACAGCAGCGCGGCGCAAGCGGTTATCCAAAGGCTGCGCATCGGCTCAGTGCCGGAAATGACGCATGGCGGTGAAGACCATTGCCAGTCCGGCCTCATCGGCGGCGGCGATCACCTCTTCGTCGCGCATCGACCCGCCGGGCTGGATCACCGCCGTAGCACCGGCCTCGGCCGCCGTCAGCAAACCGTCGGCAAAGGGAAAGAAGGCATCGGATGCCACCACCGAGCCCAGCGTCAGCGGCTTCACCAGGCCCAGCGCCTCGGCCATGTCCCGGGATTTGCGCGCGGCGATGCGGGTGGAATCGACCCGGCTCATCTGGCCCGCGCCGATGCCCACGGTGGTCCCCTGGCGCGCATAGACGATCGCGTTCGACTTGACGTGTTTGGCGACGGTCCAGGCGAACAGCAGATCCTCGAGCTCGCGCTCGGTCGGCGCGCGCTTGGTCACCGTCTTCAGCGCGTCGCGGGTGACATGGCCGTTGTCGCGGTCCTGCACCAGAAAGCCGCCCGCCACCTGGCGGACGCTCAGCGCCCCCGCGCGCGGATCGGGCAGACCCTCGGTCGTCAGAAGGCGCAGATTCTTCTTGCGCGCGAAGATCTCCCGCGCCTCCTCGTCGGCGCCGGGGGCGATCACCACCTCGGTGAAGATGCTGGTGATTTCCTCGGCGGTCTGCGCATCCAGCGGCCGGTTCAGTGCGACAATGCCACCGAAAGCAGACGTGCGGTCGCAGTCATAGGCACGGCGGTAGGCGTCCAGCATCGTGTCGCCCCGCGCCACCCCGCAGGGGTTCGCGTGCTTGATGATCGCGCAGGCGGGGCCGTCGTCCGCGGCAAACTCCGCGACCAGCTCGAACGCGGCGTCGGTGTCGTTGATGTTGTTGTAGGAAAGCTCCTTGCCCTGAAGCTGCTTGGCGGTCGCGACGCCCGCCCGGTTCGAACCGTCGGTGTAGAAGGCCGCGCCCTGATGCGGGTTCTCGCCATAGCGCAGTGGCTGGGCCAGCGTGCCCGCCACCGCGCGGCGGCGCGGGGCGGGCTGCTCCAGCGCGCCGGCCATCCAGGTCGACACGGCCGCGTCATAGGCGGCGGTGCGCGCATAGGCGGTCAGCGCCAGCTGCTGGCGAAAGGCATAGCGCGTGCGCCCGTGGTTGGCGTCCATCTCGGCCAGCAGGGGTTCGTAATCCTGCAAATCCACCACCACGTTGACAAAGGCGTGGTTCTTGGCGGCGGCGCGGATCATCGCGGGGCCGCCGATGTCGATGTTCTCGATGCAGGCGTCATAATCCGCGCCCCCTGCCACGGTCTCCTCGAACGGGTAGAGGTTCACCACCAGCAGATCGATCGGACCGATGTTATGGGCCTCCATCGCGCTCAGATGTTCCGGGTTGTCGCGCAGCGCCAGCAGGCCGCCATGCACCGCCGGATGCAGCGTCTTGACACGCCCGTCCATCATCTCGGGAAAGCCGGTCACTTCCGAGACGTCCTGCACCAGAAGCCCCGCCTCGCGCAATGCGCGCGCGCTGCCGCCGGTCGACAGCAGGTCGATCCCGCGAGCGGCCAGCGACCGCCCAAGATCGACCAGCCCGGTCTTGTCGGATACGGACAAAAGCGCGCGGCGCACGGGGATCTGGTCGGTCATGGGGCGGGAACCTTTCGGGAGTATCAATCCAACATCATCTCGTCGCGCTCGAAATCGCGAATGTTCGTCGGTGTATCCTGTGCCTTGGCAAGCGTCCAGTTCACCTGGGCCGAGTAATCCGAGACAGATCCGCTCAGGACGATCTGGCGGGTCTGGCGCGGCTGCAAGCGCAGCTTTTCCAGATAGACGCTGTTTTGCAGGCTCAGCTGCGCCAAGCTGCCCGACTGGCGAAACACCCAGACCTCGCCCGATTTCAGCGCCAGCGACACGGCCGTGCCGCCAAGGTCCAGCTCCGCCACCGCATCGGGATGGACATGAAAGCGGATGTGGAAGCGCACGTGATCCGTCGCGCTGCGGTTCAGGTGCAGCTCGAACCGCCGCCGGTCGGGCGCGCTCAACGCGCCCAGCGTGTCCGATCCCGACAGCCACCGGCCATCGGCGCTCAGCTCCAGCCGACGCACATGGGTCAGACCGTGGCTGCGGACATAGCCATTGTGCCCCAGCAGCAGGGTATGCGCTTCGGCCGAGCTGGTTTGCTGCACGCGCACATCGTCGGGCGCATCGCGCAGCAACTCGCGCGCGACGCCCCCGATCATCCGGCGCCGCCCCAGCCGCGACGAGGAAAGCCCCTCGATGCTCAGCGTCGAATGCAGCGGCGTCGCCCGCCCGGCCTGGCGCCAGTCATCGCCGAAAGCCGCCCCCGAGCCGCAATTCACGATCACCGGCCGCCGCCCCGAAGTCAGCTCGAACGCGAGGGTGCTGGCATGGGCATTCTGCGACACCGGGCGCGCGGGCGGGGGCGCCGCGTCCGAGATAATGCTGGTGCGCCCCGCCACGATCCGCGCGAATCCCATCGACAGCCCCGTGTTGGCCGCCGATTTCACCCCCGAGGCCGCGAGCGCGTGATCCAGACGCCCCTCCTGGCCGCGGCCGCCGCCGTGGAACCGCGCCAGACCGCCGTCCGAATGCCGCAGCGCCCGCAACGTCGGCGCGATACGTTCGATCGTCAGCAGATGGTCGCGCATCGCCATGCCCCCCGATTCGCTCAGCCCCGCGGCAGCCCAGTTCAACAGCGTGAAGATCTCCAGCAGCTCCTCGGGGTTGCGCGTGGGAATGCCGCCGCCTGCGTCGATCTGCGTGCCGCATTCCGCGGCGATCGCGCGCATCGCGGGCTGGACGTGGCGCGCCATCCCGCTCAGCGCCAGCCCCGCATGGACCAGTCCGGTCAGCGCCTCGAACCGGGGCAGGCCCGGGCTCGCGCTTTTCCAGCGCCGCGACAGAAAGCTGGTCTGATGCGCCAAGGAACGGAAATAGGCCTGCGAGGCCGCCTTGGGCTGACCGTTCAGCAGGAACACCGCATGGTTGATCCAGCGGATCAGGCGGCGCGCGGCCAGATCGGGCATCCATCCCGGTCCGCCGCCGCGCCCGTACCGCGCAAGCCAGTCCTGCACCCAGTCCTGCGCCTTCTTGCGCGCGCGAAAATCGCCCACCGCCGCCAGATCGTCGAGCCAGGCAAAGCCGTGAACCTCCTGCGCGAAGGCGGCGGAAGGCATGTCGATCGCAAAAATCGAACGGTCCGCGTCTTCGACCAGATGGCCCGCGAACATGAACTTCCCCGCCAGCAGCTGATTGCCGCGCGCGTAGCTGCCGATCGTTTTCGGCTCGGGCTGGGAAATGAAGCCCGCCGAAGGCCGCGCGAGATAACTCAACCGCGCGTGCAGCCGGTTCAGGAACCGGGTTTTGCGCCCCGGCCAGCCATCGGAAGGGACCGGACCCGCGGTTGCCGTGGTGGACATTGGAATCGCCTGGCGCTGGAACTGCTTCTTGCGGACAGTCTAGGTCACCCCCCCGGAGGTGTCACCGGCGAATTCGAGCCGCGCGATGTAGAAACCGTCCATCCCGCCGTGATCCGCGGGCAGATCCGGGCGCAGGCGCAGCCCGCCGTCCGGCGCGGCCCATTCCGGGGCGAGACCGGCAAGCGGCGGAACCGGCGCGACGCGCAGCCCCGCATGCCGCGCGAGCGCGGCGGCAACCTGCGCTTCGCCTTCCTGCGGCAGCAGCGAGCAGACGCAGTAGACCAGCCGCCCGCCCGGCTTCAGCAATTTCAGCGCATGGTCGATCATCCGCGCCTGAAGCCGCGCGATGCGGCCGATGTCCTTGTCGCCCTTGGCATGGGGCAGATCGGGGTGGCGGCGGATCGTGCCGGTGGCCGAACAGGGCGCATCGAGCAGGATGGCGTCGAACGGGCCGCCGTCGTAGCTGAGCGCGTCCCCCACCACCACGCGCGCGCGCAGCCCGGTCCGGCGCAGGTTCTCGCGCAGCCTTTCCGCCCGCTCGGCCGACAGATCCAGCGCGGTCACATCCGCGCCCGCCGCGGCGATCTGCATGGTCTTGCCCCCCGGCGCGGCGCACAGGTCCAGCACCTGTTCGCCCGATGCGGGCTGCAGGACCCGGACCGGCCAGGCCGCCGCGTGATCCTGCACCCACCAATCGCCCGTTTCATAGCCCGCCAGCGCGCTGACCTGCGCCGGACCGCGCAGCCGGACGGTGCCCCCCGGCATCAGCTGCGCCCGGAACGCCGACGCCGGATCGTCGGCCAGGCGCTGCATGAGCTCGGCCGCCTGCGCCGGGGCTTTCGGCGTCAGATCCAGCGGCGGGTCGTCGGCCTGCACTCGCTCCATCGCCTGCACCGCCTGCTCGCCGTATTGCGCGGCCAGACGGCTGCGCAGCCATGCGGGCAGCCGCGTCACCGGCAGATCCGCCCAGCCGTCGCATCCCTCGGCGCTGACCCGCCGCAACACGGCGTTGACCAGCCCGCTCAGATGCGCGGACTTGCGCCGCCCGCGCACCAGCGAAACGGCGCTGTCCACCACACCATGCGATGCCGCGTCTTCGTGGCACAGCTCCACCACCGCCAGCCGCAGAACATTTCGCACAAAAAGCGGCGGCTCCTTGCGCAAAAGCGGCTGCAACATCGCATCGGCGGGCCCAAGCTGGCGCAGGGTGGTGCTCGCCAGCCGCTGCGCGCGGGCACGCTCCGCCGGGTCCAGCGGCTCCAGGATTTCCGCCAGCTCGGACAGCGGGCGCGCCTTGTCCAGAACCTCATCCAGCAGTCGGACTGCCGCGCGTCGTGCCGCCACGCCGGGCTTTGCCATCTGTCCATCCCTTGTTCCGCGATCCGCACCGCGTATATCAACAGCGATGCAGCCTCAAGGAAAGACGATGAACAAAGCCCGCCCCCCCGCGCCCGCGACGGCGCCCCCGGCCGCCGACGCATCGACCGGCACCCAGCGCCCCGACTACGCCGACCACGCCAACCGAACCGATCTGCCCGAAGCCGCAAAGCGCGCCCTGGCCGAAGCCGCCGAACGCAGGTGCGCCGCGTCGCGGCAGGCCGAGCTGCCACCGGAGCTGGGCGGCCGCGACGGCCCCGAGCCGGTGCGCTACGGCGACTGGGAACGCAAAGGTCTGGCAGTGGATTTCTGATCCTGGCTCACGGCCGGGGCTTGAGCCCCAGAACGTCCAGCATGTCATAGGCCCCCTTCGGCCGCCCCTGCGCCCACAGCGCCGCCTTGAGCGCACCACGCGCGAAAATGGCCCGGTCGGTGGCCAGATGGCGCAGCACGATCCGCTCTCCGTCGGCGGCGAAGATCACGTCATGTTCGCCCACGACATCGCCGCCGCGAATGGCGCTGAAACCGATGTCGCCGCGCCTGCGGGCGCCGGTAATGCCGTCACGGCCCCGGTCGGACACATCGCGCAACGCCACGCCGCGCCCGTCCGCCGCCGCCTCGCCCAGCATCAGCGCGGTGCCCGAGGGCGCGTCGACCTTGTGCCGGTGGTGCGCCTCGACCACCTCGATGTCGAAATCGGCATCCAGTGCGGCGGCGACCTGACGGGTCAGCTGCACCAGCAGGTTGACGCCCAGGCTCATGTTGCCCGCGCGCACGATCACGCCGCCCTGCGCGGCGCGTTCCAGCGCCGCGATGTCGTCCTCGCTCAGGCCGGTCGTCCCGATCACATGCGCGGCGCCCGCGCGGGCGGCCAGCGGGGCGAATGCCACCGTGGCCGCCGGAGCGGTGAAATCGATCACCGCCTGCGCATCCTCGAACACGGCGCCCGCGTCGGCGCTGACGATCACGCCGTTTTCCGCGCCGCCCATCGCCCGCCCCAGATCGCCACCGATCCATTCATGCCCGTCGCGTTCGACGGCACCGGCCAGCCGGGCCGCATCGCTTTGCACGATGGTGCGGATCAGCATCTGCCCCATCCGCCCCGAGGCCCCCGTCACCACGATCCCCGGCAAAGCTGCATTCTCACTCATCCGTCCGGCTCCCTCTCGGCTTGACGCGTCCGGGGCCCGTGCGGCCCCTCGCCCGGGCTGCACGCCCGGACCACGCGCCCGGTCTAATCAATGCGCGCGCGCATGGCAAAGCCTCGGTTGCCGAGCAGGTCGAAGCAGCTTATGTCGGGCGCATGGCCAAGAACCGCTTTCATTCCGGCGAGGGACCCTCGCAACGACAGCTTCGCGTCGGCGAGCTGATCCGCCGCACCCTGTCCGACGTGCTGCTGCGCGGCGACATTCACGACCCCGACCTCAACCGGATGTCCATCACCGTCGGCGCGGTGCGCCCCACGCCCGACCGGCGCGTGGCCCCGGCCTATGTCCTGCCGCTGGGCGGCGATCACAAGGAGGAGGCGCTGGCGGCCCTGCGCAACAACCGGCACGAGCTGCGCCGCCAGGTGGCCAAGAACCTGACGCTCAAGTTCTCGCCCGAACTGCGATTCCAGATCGACGAGACCTTCGATCGCATGGACGCCACCCGCGCGATCCTGGCCCAGGACAACGTGCGCCGCGATCTGGACGAAGAAGAATGACGCGCGCCCGCGTTGCCTGCGCCCCCTTTCTGGGGCAACTGCCGGCGCTGATCCTGGCCCCGCTGCTGCTGCTGGCGGGCGCGAAGGGCGCCGCGGCGGTCAGCTGTGAGAACACGGATGTCTCGGGCAACCGCTTCACCGTCTGCTCGGTCGATCTGACGCGCGAGGAACTGCGCCTGTGGCACAGCGATGCGCAGGGCCGCGTCTATGGCGATTTCGCGCCGCTGGCCGCGGACCTGAAACGCCAGGGCAAGATCCTCAGCTTCGCGATGAACGGCGGCATGTATCACGAGGACCGCGACCCGGTCGGGCTCTACCTCGAGGACGGCAAGCAAAAGATGCGCCTGGTGACCAATGAGGGTCCGGGCAATTTCGGCCTGCTGCCAAACGGGGTGTTCTGCATCGGCGACAAGCGCGCGCGGGTCGTCGAAACGCTGCGCTTCGAGCGGGAAAAGCCCGATTGCACCTACGCCAGCCAGACCGGGCCGATGCTGGTCATAGACGGCGCGCTGCACCCCCAGTTCATGCCCGACGGCACCTCCCGGTTCATCCGCAACGGGGTGGGCGTCAGCGCGGACGGGCGGCTGGCCTATTTCGTGATCTCCCGCAGCGCGGTGACCTTCTACGAATTCGCCAGCCTGTTCCGCGATCATCTGGGCACGCCCGATGCACTTTATATCGACGGCAACGTCTCGCGGCTCTATGCCCCGCAACTCGACCGGTCGGATGCGGGGCCCCTGATGGGCCCCATCGTGGGCACGGTGCGGCCCGCGGACTGACGCGACGGCCGCCGCCGCGCGAACGTGCGACCGCCAAACCGACAGGCAGGTCACGCGACGCACAAGAGAACACCAACCAGAACCAAGAGGCATGACATCATGGGCCGCAAACGCAAGGGACGCGACATCTCGGGCTGGCTTGTCATCGACAAGCCCGCCGGCATCACATCCACCGCGGTAGTGAACAAGGTGCGCTGGGCGCTCGACGCGCGCAAGGCGGGCCATGCCGGCACGCTCGACCCCGATGCCACGGGCGTGCTGGCCATAGCGCTGGGCGAGGCGACGAAGACCGTGCCCTTCATCACCGATGCGCTCAAGGCCTACCGCTTCACCGTCCGGCTGGGGCAGGCCACCAACACCGACGACGCCGAAGGCGAGGTCATCGCGCAAAGCGACACGCGCCCCGACACCGACACCATCGCCGCCGCCCTGCCCGCCTTCGAAGGCGAGATCATGCAGGTGCCGCCGCAGTTCTCGGCGGTGAAGGTCGATGGCGAACGCGCCTACAAGCTGGCCCGCGAGGGCGAGGACATGACCTTGGCCGCCCGCCCCCTGTGGGTGGAGGAGCTGCGCCTGACCGACCGGCCCGACGCCGACCACGTCACGCTGGAGCTGACCTGCGGCAAGGGCGGATACGTCCGCGCCATCGCGCGTGATCTGGGCGCGGCGCTGGGCTGCCACGCCCATGTGAGGGACCTGCGCCGGATCTGGTCCGGCCCGTTCGACGCCGAAGACGGGCTGAGCCTGGATCAGGTTCAGCAGCTGGCCCGCACGCCCGCGCTCGACGACCACCTGCTTGCGCTGGAAACCGGACTTTGCGATCTGCCGGAATTGCGCTGCACCGCCGAGGCCGCTGCCAGAATGCGCAACGGCAACCCCGCGCCCGTCATCACCTCGCAGGCGCAATACGGCGACACCGCCTGGGCCTCGCACGAGGGGCAGGCCGTCGCGGTCGGCACCTATCGCAGCGGCACGCTGCACCCTTCGCGCGTGTTCGTGACCGCCGCCACAGAAACCTGACTTCATCCGAGGGCAAATATCCCCGCCGGAGGCTCCGACACCCGCCATGATCACCCGCACCCATCAAAAGGAGGACGCGGCCTCCACCGCGGTCTATTCCGACTGCGAACGCTACCGCTACAGCCTCACCCGGATCTGGGACCCGGACGAACGCCGGGTGCATTTCGTGATGCTCAATCCCTCCACCGCGACGGAAATCCAGAACGACCCCACCGTGGAACGCTGCGAACGGCGCGCGCGGGCACTGGGCTACGGCGCCTTCTGCGTCACCAACATATTCGCCTGGCGCGACACCGATCCGCGTGCGATGCGCAGGGCCGCGGACCCGGTCGGGCCCGGCAATGACGCGGCCATCCTGGCGGCGGCGGACTGGGCGGACGCGACCGTCTGCGCCTGGGGCACCCACGGCGCGCATCTGGACCGCGGCCCGCAGGTCGAGACCCTGCTGCGCGGCGCGCAGATTCCGCTGAGCCACCTGGGCCTGTCCAGGGAGGGCCACCCGCGCCACCCGCTCTACATCGCCTACGCGGTGCAGCCGCGGCGCTGGGACGAACCGGCAGCCGGCGGCGCAGGACCGGGCTGAGCCCGCCCTCCCCCGACGTTCCGCGCCGCCCCCGCGCCCGGCCGGATCACGACGCCCCCCCCGCGATACGCCCGGTCCCGCGCGATGCGCGATACGCCCGATCCTGCGCGATGCGCGAGAGGCGGGAACGCTGCATCCGGGGTTTCCATTGCCGCGAATTTCTCCTATACGCGCGCATCCGCCGCTTGGCGGGCACTCCACGGGCCTGTGCTGGACGACATCCCGGCCTGCGCCATGAACCTGAAACCGAAAAGGAGACCCCGATGTCGATCACCGTCGAAGAAAAGCAGCGCATCATGAAGGAATTCGCGACCAAGGAAGGCGACACCGGCTCGCCCGAGGTACAGGTCGCCATCCTGTCCAGCCGCATCGCCACCCTGACCGAGCACTTCAAGACCCACAAGAAGGACAACCACGGCCGCCGTGGCCTTCTGAAAATGGTCGCCCAGCGCCGCAAGCTGCTGGATTATGCCCGCGCCAAGGACGAGGCCCGTTACCAGGATCTCATCAAGCGCCTGGGGCTGCGCCGCTGAGCGGACGCAGGACCAGCACCGACACGAAGGCCGCCGCTTTGGCGGCCTTTTTCGTACCCGCCCCCCGATCTTTGACACGGCCGAGAGCGGCCCCCGCACTCTTGCCATGGTCAAGGGCCGCGTTTTGCTGTAGGGGGCAGCGCATCTGAGACGTGACGCCCGGCCCCGGCGCATGAAACGATGACAGGGGCGGCGGCAATGGGGCCGCCATTCAATCGGGACATGCGGAGCGCCGTGTGATCCCAGACAGGATACGAGATGTTCAACGTAACGAAAAAATCGATGGAGTGGGGCGAAGACACGCTCACGCTCGAAACGGGCAAGATCGCCCGCCAGGCCGACGGCTGCGTGATCGCCACTTTGGGCGAAACCTCCGTCATGGCCGCCGTGACCTTCGCCAAGGAGCAGAAGCCCGGCCAGGACTTCTTCCCGCTGACGGTCCACTACCAGGAAAAATACTATGCCGCGGGCAAGGTGCCCGGCGGCTTCTTCAAGCGCGAGGCGCGCCCGTCCGAGAAAGAGACGCTGACCGCCCGTCTGATCGACCGCCCGATCCGCCCGCTGTTCGTTCCCGGCTTCAAGAACGAAGTGCTGGTGATGTGCACCGTGCTCAGCCATGACCTCGTCAACGACCCCGACATGGTCGCGATGATCGCGGCCTCCGCCGCGCTGACGCTGTCGGGCGCGCCCTTCATGGGGCCGATCGCGGGCTGCCGCGTGGGCTTCGAGGATGGCGAATACGTGCTCAACCCCGAAGTGTCGGACATGGACGGCCTGCGCTCGAACCCCGACCAGCGCCTTGATCTGGTCGTCGCGGGCACCAAGGACGCCGTGATGATGGTCGAGTCCGAAGCCTACGAGCTGTCCGAAGCGGAAATGCTGGGCGCGGTGAAGTTCGGGCACGAGCAGATCCAGCCGGTGATCGACCTGATCATCGATCTGGCCGAAGCCGCCGCGAAGGAGCCCTTCGATTTCCAGCCTGCCGATTACTCCGCGCTTTACGAGCGGGTGAAATCACTGGGCGAAGACATGATGCGCGCCGCCTTCGCCATCACCGACAAGCAGGAGCGCACCAACGCGATTTCCGCTGCCCGCGACGCGGTCAAGGAGCAGCTGAGCGAGGAGGAGCAAGCCGACGCCAACCTCGGCTCCGCCTTCAAGAAGCTCGAAAGCGCGGTGTTGCGCGGCGATGTCGTCAAATCCGGCAAGCGCATCGACGGCCGGGCGCTCGACACCGTGCGCCCGATCTCGTCCGAGGTCGGCATCCTGCCCCGCACCCACGGGTCCGCGCTGTTCACGCGCGGCGAGACGCAGGGGCTTGTTGTGACCACGTTGGGCACCGGCGAGGATGAGCAGATCATCGACGCGCTGCACGGCAACTCGCGCTCGAATTTCCTGCTGCACTACAACTTCCCCCCCTATTCGGTCGGCGAAGTGGGTCGCGTTGGCCCTCCGGGTCGTCGCGAAATCGGCCACGGCAAACTGGCATGGCGCGCGCTTCAGGCGGTTCTGCCCGCCGCGACCGATTTTCCCTACACCATCCGCCTGGTGTCCGAGATCACCGAATCGAACGGGTCCTCCTCGATGGCCACGGTCTGCGGCAGCTCGCTGTCGATGATGGATGCGGGCGTCCCGCTGAAATCGCCGGTGGCCGGTGTCGCCATGGGCCTCATCCTCGAGGACAGCGGCGAATATGCGGTGCTGACCGACATTCTGGGCGATGAGGATCACCTGGGCGACATGGACTTCAAGGTCGCGGGCACCCAGGACGGCATCACCAGCCTCCAGATGGACATCAAGGTGGCCGGCATCACCCCCGAGATCATGGAAAAGGCGCTGGATCAGGCCAAGGCGGGCCGCCTGCACATCCTCGACGAGATGGCGAAAGCCCTGACCGAAGGCCGTCAGGAATTCTCCGCCCACGCCCCGCGCATCGAGACGATGCAGGTGCCGACCGACAAGATCCGCGAAGTCATCGGATCGGGCGGCAAGGTCATCCGCGAAATCGTGGAAACCTCTGGCGCCAAGGTCGACATCAACGACGATGGCATCATCAAGATCGCATCCGCCAACGCCGAGTCGATCCAGAAGGCCTACGACATGATCCATTCGATCGTGGCCGAGCCCGAGGAAGGCAAGATCTACAAGGGCAAGGTCGTCAAGATCGTCGATTTCGGCGCCTTCGTGAACTTCTTCGGCAAGCGTGACGGCCTGGTGCATGTCAGCCAGATCGAGAACAAGCGCCTGAACCATCCGTCCGACGTGCTGAAGGAAGGTCAGGAGGTCTGGGTCAAGCTGCTGGGCTTCGACGATCGGGGCAAGGTGCGCCTGTCGATGAAGATGGTCGACCAGGAAACCGGTCAGGAAAGCAAGCAGGAAGCAGCGGCGAACTAAGCATCCCCGCCCTTTGAAATCAAGAAAGCCCCGGCCAGGCGCCGGGGCTTTTTGCTGCCCGGGGGTCACTCGTCGGCCACAGTGAACGGCACACTTGCAGCTCGCCCGATAGTTGCTATGTTATTTATGCAAATACGCATTATAATAATTGTAAAGTTCGAGGTGGGGAGCGTCCAAGGGCATGAAAATAGAGGCGAAAGAGAACGCCCTGCACGCGGGAGGCCCGCTCGAGGGCAAAACCGTCATGGTGGTGGAGGATGAAGCCATCCTGGGCATGATGCTGAGCGAGGAGCTGAGCGCCGTAGGGGCAAAGGTCGTCGGCCCGTTCCCCCGCCTTGCCGATGGACTGGAATATTGCGCCGAAACCCTGCCGCATCTGGCGGTTCTGGACATCGATCTGCTGGACTCGGATTCCCTGCCGCTGGCGCGCAAGCTGCGCGAGTCGGAAATCCCCTTCCTCTTCTACACGTCCCGCGCGGAGTCCGAGGATCTGAAACGGGAGTTCCCGCAGACGCCGATCTGCGACAAAATGATGCCGGTCGATAAGCTGATCGGCGCGGTCCGCCGCCTCGTCTGAGGGCGCGTTTCCTTCAAGCACTCACCCACGAGGTCGCCCCGCTTTGACCTCTCGCCGTGACGGCGGCGCGGTCCTGCGCGCAGGGTCCTTCGCCGGGGCCGCGCCAGGAGCCGCAGCCCCGCGCCCCATCCGGGTCAGTCAGGCGGTTTGTCCGGCCACCTTTGCCAGCCCGAAACCACACAATGGCCCTGGGCCGATCAAGTTGGTATTTAGATTTTCTTAATAAAGATTAACAAAATTCCCTTATAGGTTGTCTTTCCCCAAGGTCAAACAGTCGAACGAACGACAGGAATGCCAGATTATACCTTAGTATATCGATTTTTTCGGCAAGACCGCTTCGATCGAGCCTCGCAGGACATAGATTGCAGAAAATACTTGCTCAACCCCAAGTTTTTACTTTGCATAATTTAAAATCCGTGTATGCATTGTTTCAGGCAAGAGACCAAAGGCAGTAAAAATTATGCATAGTAAGTATGATACCCGCGCGCTTTCCATTGCCGGGGAACACGTCTTCTTTCTGAAATCCGCACAGAAACCGGAGGCCGACAACCAACCGAGAGCATCGTCCAATCGTCGGACCCTCCTGGTGATTGACGATCTGGCAATCGTGGCGCAACTGTTGCGCAGCGCCCGGGAAACCGGTGTCACCGATATTCTGGGGCCTTTTTCGGGCGCCGATCAATGGCTGGAAAAATGCCGGGCGCACCTTCCCGAAGCGAAGGTAAGGCACGTCACCCTGCGCCCGCCGCTGGACGAAACGCGGCGAAAGCGTTCAAATCGCGAGCGCGACATCGCAGGAATGAAGGTCGCCCCCCTGCAGGATCAGGAGGGTGGCCGGAAACCCGAAAATGAAAGATCCGAGCACGACGCGATCGCACAGCTTCTCACTGTCGTGTCGCGGCTGGCCGCAAAATAGCCGAGGCGGCCAGCCGAATTCACCGAGGTCCGAGATGGCGAAAGATCAGCCCGGCTGCTTGACCGTGCGCAGATAGGGCAGTCGCTGCTCGAATTCGCCGAATTTTTCACGCGCCTCGTCATCGCTGACGGCGGGGGTGACGATCACATCGGCGCCCTGCTGCCAGTTGGCGGGCGTGGCGACCTTGTGCTGCGCGGTCAGACGGATCGAATCCAGCGCGCGCAGGATCTCGTCGAAGTTGCGGCCCGTGGTCATCGGATAGGTTAGGCTCAGCTTGACCTTCTTGTCGGGGCCGATCACGAAGACCGAGCGCACGGTGGCGTTGTCGGCAGGCGTCCGCCCGTCGGTGCGCGTCTCTTCGGCCGGCAGCATATCATAGAGCTTGGCGATTTTCAGGTCGGGGTCGCCGATCATGGGATAGGACACCTGATTGCCGGTCAATGACTGGATGTCGGATTTCCACTTATGGTGATCCTCGACCGGATCGACGGAGATGCCGATGATCTTGGCGTCGCGCTTGGCGAATTCATCGACCATGCCGGCCATCTGGCCCAGCTCGGTCGTGCAGACAGGCGTGAAATCCTTCGGATGGCTGAACAGGACGGCGTATCCATCACCGATCCAGTCGTGAAAGCTGATCTGGCCTTCGGTCGTATCGGCCGTGAAATCAGGTGCGATATCGTTAATGCGCAGGGCCATGTCTATCTCCTTTGTGTCAACGGTGTATCCGGGACGTCTTTCGCAGATAGGCCCGGCAGCGGCATTCAGAAAGGGCATTTCGCGGAAAAGCTCATCCCGATTCCGGTCTCGGGATGCTTCAGGCGCAGCGCCTCGGCGTGCAGCATCATGCGGGGGAAATCGTCGCGCGCGGCACCCTCGGCGTAAAAGGGATCGCCCAGGATCGGGTGGCCGATCGCCTGCATGTGAACACGCAATTGATGCGTGCGGCCGGTCTTGGGGAACAGCCGAACCCGCGTCTCCGTGTCGCTGGCCCGCACCACCCGCCATTCGGTCAGCGCGGGCTTGCCGTTATCGTGGTCGGCCTTTTGCAACGGGCGGTTCGGCCAATCCACGATGATGGGCAGATCGACGACGCCGGTTTTTTCGCCCAGCCGCCCGGATACGCGGGCAACATAGGTCTTTTTCGTCTGCCGACCCTGAAACTGCTGGCCCAGCGATTTCTGCGCCAGCGGCGACAGCGCAAAAACCATGATGCCGGAGGTGTCGCGATCCAGCCGATGCACCAGCAGCGCCTCGGGAAAGACGCGCTGCACCCGGGTGATCAGGCAATCGGCCAGATGCGCGCCGCGCCCCGGCACCGACAGCAGGCCCGCAGGCTTGTCGACCAGCAGCAGATGCGGGTCGTCATGAACGATGACCAGCGGGTCGTCGGGGGGCGTGTATTCCGTCAGGGGCGGCGCATTCTGGATCATGGCGCCTCAATTACACTCAGCCGCCGGGCCCGCAAGCCTCACATCCGCACCCGCTCCGATTTCGGATCGTACATCGGTTTCAGCGACGCCTCCGCGCTCACGAGGGTTCCCGCCACGTCGATCTGATAGCGCGATGCCAGCAGCTGCGCGGCGATTTCGCCCGCGCAAGGCACATAGCCCATTCCCATCGCCGCCCCAAGATGATGTCCGTAGGACCCCGACGACAGGTAGCCCACAAGCTGCCCGTCGCGCAAGATCGGCTCATTGTGATAGAGCAGCGGCTCCGCGTCGGTCAGCTTGAACTGCACCAGCCTGCGGTCCAGGCCCGCATCCTTCTTGCGCAACACCGCGTCGCGGCCGATGAAATCGGGCTTGTCGGTTTTCACGGCAAAGCCAAGCCCGGCCTCAAGCACGTGATCTTCAGCGGTGATGTCATGCCCGAAGTGCCGGAAGCCCTTCTCCATCCGGCAGCTGTCCATCATGTGCATGCCGCAAAGCGTCAGCCCCCGGTCGGCGCCCGCCTCTGCCAGCACCTCGAAGGCGTGGGCCGCCATATCCGAGGTGACGTAGACCTCCCAGCCCAGTTCCCCCACATAGGTGACGCGGTGCACACGCGCCTGCCCCATCCCCAGTTCGATCTGCTGCGCAGTGCCGAAAGGGTTGGCGGCATTCGAGAAATCGGCAGGCGACACGGCGCGCAACAGATCGCGCGCGCCCGGCCCCATGACGGCCAGCACGCCCTCGGCCGGGGTCATGTCGGTGATTGTCACGTTGAACGCGCCGCGATGGCGTTCCAGCCAGGTCTGATCGGCCAGCCGGGTGGCGGCGGGGGTGACGACCAGATAGGCCAGTTCCGACAGGCGGGTGACCGTCACGTCGGCCTCGATCCCGCCGCGCGGGTTCAGGAACTGCGTATAGACGATGCGCCCGACCGGCACGTCGTATTGATTGGCGCCGACATGGTTCAGAAAGGCGGTCGCGTCGCGCCCCTCGACCCGGATCTTGCCGAAGGAAGACATGTCGTACATGCCCACGCCCTCGCGCACGGCCCGGTGTTCGGCGGCCCAGTTGTCGAACCAGTTCTGGCGTTTCCACGAATAGCGGTATTCACGTTCCTGCCCGTCACGGGCGAACCAGTTTGCCCGTTCCCAGCCCGCGATTTCCCCGAAGACCGCGCCCCGCGCTTTCAGATGTTCGTGGAACGGCGTGCGCCGCACCCCGCGCGCCGTCGCCTTTTGCCGGAACGGGAAATGATCGGCATAGAGCAGGCCGAGCGTTTCGCGCGACCGTTCCCGCAGGTAATGCCTGTTGCCCTGGAAGGGCTGCATCCGACTGACATCCACATCCCCGAGATCGAAGGGTTTCTGACCGTCCTCCATCCATTGGGCCAGCGCCATGCCCGCGCCGCCCGCCGACTGGATCCCGATCGAGTTGAACCCGGCCGCGACCCAGACATTATCCATCTCGGGCGCCTGCCCCAGATGATAGGCATCGTCGGGGGTAAAGCTTTCGGGACCGTTAAAGAACGTGTGGATTCCGGCATCGGCCAGCATCGGCATCCTGTTGATCGCCTGTTCGAGTATCGGCTCGAAATGGTCGAAATCCTCGGGCAGCTGATCGAATTCGAAACTGTCGGGGATGCCGTCCATGCCCCAGGGCTTCGCCACCGGCTCGAAGGCGCCGAGCAACAGCTTTCCGGCGTCTTCCTTGTAATAGGCGCATTCGTCGGGCACCCGCAGCACGGGCAGCTGCGTCAACCCTGCGATGGCTTCCGAGACGATGTAGAAATGCTCGCACGCATGAAGCGGCACGTTGGTGCCCGTCATCCGCCCCACCTCATGGCCCCACATGCCCGCGCAGTTGACGACCATGTCGCAGGCGATATGGCCCGTCTCATCGCCGCGCTGCCAGTCGACGCCGGTGATGCGGCGCCCGTTGCGGCGCACGCCGCTGGCACGGGTCTGCTCGACGATCAGCGCGCCGCGCCGGCGCGCCCCCTTGGCGAGCGCCAGCGCGATATTCGCCGGATCGCCCTGTCCGTCCTTTTCCAGATAGACGCCCGCGGTCACGTCGTCGATGTTCAGATGCGGGTAGCGGTCCTTGACTTCCCGCGCCGAAATCTCCTCGACCGCGACACCGAAGGCGCGCGCCATCGCCGCCTGGCGAAAGATCTCTTCCCGCCGCTCCGGGGTCAATGCGACGGTGATCGAGCCGCAGCGTCGGAACCCGGTGGCGACGCCGGTTTCCTCCTCCAGCCCGCCATAGAGCTCCTGGCTGTATTTCGCGAGCTTGGTCATGTTGGCGGTGGCGCGCAACTGGGCGATCAGCCCGGCGGCATGCCATGTGGTGCCCGATGTCAGCTGCTTGCGTTCCAGCAGCACCACGTCGCGCCATCCCAGCCGGGTCAGATGATAGGCGACGGAACAGCCGATCACGCCGCCGCCGATGATGACCACGCGGGCGTTTTGGGGAATATCCTTCATCATACGATCCTGTGTCCGGCGGCGCGCAGCCTGGTTGCGATTTCCGCGATATGGCTCGGACCCACCTCGCAGCAGCCGCCGATGATGCTGGCGCCCCGTGCAACCCAGCCCAGCGCATGTTCGCCGTAGGCGGCGGGCGTCAGATCGCGGCGGCGGCTCAGCGAATCGACGGTGGGCTTGTCCTTGAGGAAATCCTCCGAGATCTTCTCGAACCCGTTGGCATAGGCACCGAAGGGCAGCGCGCCCCGCGCCAGCACCTCCAGGCCTGCCGGGATCGCTTCGGGGATCGAGCAGTTGAGCAGCAGGGCGGCGGCCCGGCCTTCAGCGATCGGCAGAACCTCCGACAGCGGCTCGCCCGACCGCAGGCGGCGGCCGTCGAGATCATCGACGCTCAGCGCCAGCCAGACCGGCCTGCCCGCCTGCACAGCCCCCGCCAGCGCGCTTTCGGCATGTTCGACCGACGCCACGGTCTCGCAGATCAGCAGGTCGCATTGCGCGCCCAGCAACTGCGCCACCTCGGCGTAAAGCGGCACGCCCGCCTCGGCCTCGGGGTGCAGATCGGGACGGTAGGATGCCCCGAGCGGCCCGATCGCCCCGGCGATCCTGCGCGCGCCGCTTTCGCGCGCCTCGCGCATCGCGATTGCGTGCAGCTCCTCGAAGCGCGGCTCCAGCGGGGTTCCGGTCAGTCGGTCGCGGTGGATGGCATAGGTGTTGGTCGTGGCGATTGTGGCCCCGGCCGCGTTGAAATCGCGGTGCACCTGCGCCACGAGACCGGGAAATTCGATCATGATCTGCGTGGACCACAGCGGCGTGGGACGATCCCCGGCGCGGTGCACCAGTTCCTGCCCCATGCCGCCGTCAAGCAGGGTGATGTCGCTCATGCCCGGATCCTTTCGTTCCCCGGGTCCCAGATCGCCTGGTCGGGTTGTACCACCGCCTCGTGGCGGGTGCCGAAGATCTCCACCTCCAGCGCGGTGCCGTCCTGCGCCAGGTCGCTGCGCAGCATCCCCAGCGCGACCGAGGCGTCGGCGCGGTAGCCCCAGCCGCCCGATGTCACCTCCCCGACCACCTGATCGCCGTGCCAGAGCGTCGCCATGTAGGGCGCGTCCTGAGCGCCCGCATCCACGCGCAGGGACACGAACCGCTTGGCCGACCCCTGCTGCCGCTCGTTGAGCAGCGCCGCCTTGCCCGGGAAATCGGCGGGTTTGTCGAGCTTGACGAAACGGTCGAGCCCGCCCTCCAGCAGGGTGTAATCGGTGGACAAATCGCCCTTCCACGCGCGGTAGCCTTTCTCGATCCGCAGGCTGTTGAGCGCGTACATCCCGAAAGGCTTCGCCCCCGCCTGCGTCACCGCATCCCAAATCGCGGGCGCATCCTCGGGGGCGCAGTGGATTTCCCAGCCCAACTCGCCCGCGAAGGACACGCGCACCAGGGTGCAGGCCTTGCCCGCCACCTGCCCCTCGCGGCTGACCGACAGCCAGGGGCGCGACAGGTCGTGGTCGGTCAGGGGCGCGAGGATCTCACGCGTCTTCGGGCCGGTGACCAGCAGACACTCCACCTCTTCGCTGTGGTCGGTGACGGTGATGCCGTCGGGCGCCCTGCGGCGAAGATGCTCGACGTCGTGCCACTGGGCCACGGCGGCGGTGATCAGATCGACCTCATCCGCGCCGCGCACGATCGCCGACATCTCGGTCACGATGCGGCCGCGGTCGTCGGCGAAGTAGATCAGCCCGATGCGCCCCTCGCGCGGCAGGGCCGAAGCGCAGAGCCCGTCGACGAAATCGCGCGCGCCGGGGCCCTGCACCTTGAGGCGGGTGAACCCGGTGATCGCCAGCACGCCGCAGCGATCGCGCACCGCCTCGCATTCCTCGCG
>NZ_JBRBUA010000016.1:0-45329 GCF_052826345.1 Brevirhabdus sp.
AGATCGCCGAGACGCTGGGCGCGCGCGTGCTGAAAAAGGGCTGACCCGGCCTCTATAGCTCATGCGGCACGATCAGAACCCGCGCGAAAACGCGCGCGGGCTTCCCATGTCGCGCATTGAACCGCGTCCAAAGGCGCGCGGGGTTGTCCGCCTGTCCGCCTGACCGTTGCAGCGGCCGCGCTGCCGAGGCGATTCTGCCGTCGACACGCGCGCACCCTGCCTCTTGGACGGCCCGATCTGCGGCTCGGTGGAGGAGCGCCTCCCGGATCGTCTGTTTTCCCGCGCCCGCGCCGACGCTCTGCATCGAGGCGGGCGATTTTGCGGAGGGCGGCTTATCAGCCCGACATCAGCAGGTTGGCGGCGTAGGATGTCTTGCCTTGCGAACCGCTGGCGATCGGCGAAAGTTGATCGATCAACAGTCTGGTCCGGGCTTCCCTGAGCTGCCGTTCGGCAGCGGTCCGCGCATAGGCGCGGTCGGAGCCGATCGCATCGGCCTTGCCTTCGCCCTCGCGCGGCGCCGTCGGCACCACCGGGCGCGCGCTTGCAGCGGCCGCGGCCCTGCCGTCGTCTTGGTCAACGCTGCGACCCGGCGCAGATGCGGAACCCGAAGCCGAGGCCTCCCTGCTTCCGGACGGTTCGGATACGTCCTGCGAGGACTCCGCCTGCTGCGTGTTCTCGGTCGGCTGGGACGATTGTTCCTGAGGTGCAGGCTTTGGGGGAGGGGCATAGGGATTGCTCCCAATGATCGGGGAAATCAAAGTCATGGAATCACTTTCATCAATTGCGTTTCAGGTGGCCCGGTTGCTGACCGGAAATACGGGCAGCTTCATGGTTCCAAAATGGCATTACCGGGAAAGTGGCGATTGAGCCGAAGCGGTGCGGCCCCCACGCAGGGCTTAGACGGCGCGGCCAGACGTGGTCCGTCCAAAGGCAATCCGGCCAAAGGCGATCCGGCCGAGCGCACGGGGCGACAGGTCGCGGGTCTCAAAGCGTTTCGCGCGGTCTTATGTTGCCGATGAAGAAGCCGCCCTTCGGCAAGGCGGGCAGCGCCCGCATGTCCATGTCCCGGCCGGGGTTTGTCACGTCGTAGCTGATCTGCTGCGTCAGGAAGGCGGCAAGATGTTCGAGGATGCGGATCGTCAGCCATTCCCCGGGACAGCGGTGATTGATCGCGTGGTCTCCGCCGCCTTGCGGGATCATCCCGAAGGCGTCGAGCTTCCGATCCAGAAAGCGCCGCGGCGCAAAGATGTGCGGCTTGTCCCATACGGCCGCGTCGCGGCTGGTTCCCCACAGATCCAGGGCTACCCTGCATCCTTTCGCGATGCGCCGCCCCTCCAGCGTCATGTCATGGTTGGCAATGCCGACGATCAGCGGAAAGAACGGGTAGTGTCTGCGCACCTCCTGCACGAAGGCGCGCCGGGAGGCGCCGGGCGTAGCGGCCATCCCGGCCGCCTGCGGGTGGTGGTAGAGCGCATGTGCCAGCTGCACGCCAAAGACCGAAACCGCCACGATCGGACGGAGCAGGTTCAAAAGCTCCGCCGCGGCGATGGACGCGGGCAGGGGGCGGCCGCGCTCGTCGCGCCAAAGCGCCACGGCGGCGGCGGGGCTGTCGGCCGCAATGCCGCGCGGATCGCTGAACGTCGCGCCCCCGACGTTTCCGCCCGCGCCCGTTCCGGCGCCGCTGCCGACCGCGTCGCGCCGGATCTGGCGAATCACCACGATCATGCGCCGCTGCATCTTGCGCCGCGCCAGCAGGCCGCGCCAATGCGACGGCCCGATGCTTGCGGCCTTCTCGAACAGCGCGCTCAGCGGCGGGACGATCTCGCTGAGTTGCGCGTCGCTCAGGGGGATGCCGGCCCAGGCGAAGGCGGAGCGCGTCAACATGCGGCGCAAATGCAGATAAAGGTCCACCGGGGCGGTGTTGTTCGCGTTGTACCGGGCGAAATCGGTCGTCTCGCGGTCCAGGATGGCGATGAAATCATCCAGCCCGCGCGTGTTCATCAAGGCCAGGAACTGTGCCTTGCGCGCGCGGTGCGCGGCACCGTCCAGCCCCTGCACGACACCGGCCGGACCGAAGATCACCCGCCGTATCCGCGCGGGCGCGGCCTGATGGCGGTCGAAGGCGCCGGGGGTATAGAACAGCTGCGCCGCGTCATGTCCGGTCAGGCACAGCGTCGCGCGTCCCAGAAGCCGCGTCCTGAACCCCGGCGTACCCAGCGCATGGGCCGTCAGGTAGATGTACCTATAGGGATCGCGCAGCAGGGGGAGAGTGGAGTCGATCCATCCATCGCGTGGAAACTTCATATCGGTTCCTCGCCGTCAGCCGGGTATAGGGGCCAACGAGCGAGAAGCCGGTCGCGTTCCCCCGCCGCGGCCCGATGGCGGCGGGGCGGCGGTCGCGCGCTCAGATCGCGTGAAAATCCTTGCGCTCGGGCTCATAGGCGTAAAGCTCGCCTTCGGCGATGTCGGTCCAGAGCCCGTGCATCGACAGACGCTCCGCTTCGATCGCTTCGCGCACGAAGGGAAAGGTCATCAGGTTTTCCAGCGAGATCAGGACCGCCTGATGCTCAAGCGCGCGCGGGCGCTGGTCTTCGGGCAGCTCGTTCACCCGATCGTAGCCGGGTTGCAGCAGGTCCATCCAGCGGCCGATGAAGCTCGTCTTTTCCAGAAGTTCGGGCGCCGCGCCGGAACACATTTCATAGCAGCCGCGCACGCCGCCGCATTGCGAATGGCCCAGGATGATCAGATGCGCCACCTTCAGCACCGTGACCGCATATTCCACGGCAGCCGAGGTGCCGTGCAGATCGCCATCGGGATTATAGGGCGGCACCAGATTGGCGATGTTGCGGTGAATGAAAAGCTCGCCCTGTTCGGCACCGAACATCGACGTGACCTGAACGCGGCTGTCGCAGCAGGAAATCACCATCGCGCGCGGTCTTTGGCCATCTTCGGCCAGACGGCGATACCAACCCTTGTTCTCGGCGAAGGTGGTGGCCTTCCAGCCGTGATACCGCTGGACAAGGTTGGTGGGCAGGGGCTTGGCATGATGCATGACGGACCTCGTGACGGTTAAGCGTGGCCCCTGTCTAAGCACCGGCGCCGCCAAGTTCGAGCAGATTTTTGCACCGCGGCCCTCCTGCACCGGTCGCGGTTGGCCGCCGCGCTCAGCGTGGCAGGACCGAAAGCTCGCGCCGCGAGAGGCCCGCAAGATCGTCCATCACCTTGCGCTTGGCGAAGGGAATGCGATCGAGGCCCGTCAGCATCAGGTTGCGCAGCGTCCGGCCCGCGGGCGATGTCATTGTCGCCGCGCGCGTCATGCGGTCGGCGGTACGCATCACGCTGGCGGCGGCCGGGCGGCGCAGCCTTTCGTACAGGTCGATGTGCTCCGCCGGGCGGCGCTTCTTGAGGATGTCGCCCAGCAACTCGCCCAGCACACAGGCGTCGATCAGGCCGCAGTTCATGCCCTGACCGCCCGCGGGGCTGTGCACATGGGCGGCGTCGCCCATCAGCAGGAACGGGCCTTGCCGGTGTGTCTGGGCCAGCCGGTAATGGACGCGGAACCGGGAGCTCCATTTCAGTGCGCTGACGGAAAGGTCGTCCGTGCGCGGGCCGCGCGCGCGCAACACGGCCAGGATATCATCGGCGGCGGGCGTTTCCGGCGCCTCCGCCACGGTCGCGACGATGCGCACGGCGCCGTCCGGCAAGGGCGCGACCACGACCAGCCCCTCGGGCGACAGAAACAGCAGGCCCTGCGGTTCATGCAGCGGCCAGTCCAGGTGCACATCGGCCAGGATGAACGATTCGGCGTAGCTGCCCCCCGCAAACCCGATGCCCGCGGACTGGCGGACCTGCGAATGCATCCCGTCCGCGCCCACCACATGGCGCGCGGCGATCTGCGCGGGGCCGTCGGGCGTATCTACCTGCGCCAGCACGCCCGAGCGCGTCGCGGCGATCTCGGTCGCGGTGACCCCATGATGCACCTGCCCGTCCAGGCGCGTCAGCCGCTCGGACAGCACCGATTCGGTGACGTTCTGCGGGATCATCAGAAGATAGGGATAGCGGCTGTCGATGGAGGAGAAATCCATGCGGAAAAGCGTGGTGTCGCGTTCGCGCGCCGCGAAGATCGCGTTTTTCAAGCCGCGCTGCACCAGGGTTTGCGTCACGCCGATGCGTTCCAGAACCTCCAGCGTGTGGGCGTGGATCACCGCCGCCCTGGAGGTATTGGGCCGGTCCGTCCTGCGTTCTATCAGGACATGGTCGATGCCTTGCTGTTGCAGCATCACCGCCAGCGTCAGCCCGGTCGGCCCCGCGCCCACGATCAGAACGTCCGTTTCCCGAGGCAGCATGGCATTCCCTCCCGCGTGAACATGAGGGTCAGGGTAATCCGCGCGGAATAATTGTCAACACTTGTTGATTTTTGTGATCTGGTACAGGCAGTCGAGCGACAATCGAAAGGCGGCGGCAAGATGACGGACGGACTTCCCGATCAAGACAGCGGATCTAAATCCGCCCGTACCCGGCGCGCGATCCTGGCGGCGGCGCGGTCGGCGTTCGCGCGGCAAGGATATGACGCGGCCACGATCCGGGGCATCGCGGCAGGCTGCGGCGTCGACCCGGCGCTGGTGATACGGTACTTCGGCAACACGGCGGCGCTGTTCGCCGCCGCGACCGACATCGACCTGCACCTGCCGCAGTTGGACGCGCTGCCCGCCGACAAGGTGGGCGAGGCGCTGGTCCATCATTTCCTGAGCCTCTGGGACAACGCCCCGAGCGCCGTCGCGCTGATCACCTTGTTGCGGACCTCCACCTCGAACGCCGCTGTCGCCGCCCGGATCAGAGAGGTCTTCGCCGCGCAGGTCATGCCCGCCTTGCAGCTGCTCGACGCGGGGCGCGCCGTGCCCGCCCACGCTGCCGAGGCATCCTCGGGGTCCCCGTCCGGCGATCTGGCCAGACGCAGCGGCCTGCTGGCCAGCCAGTTACTGGGTCTGGCGCTGTGCCGCTATGTGCTGGAAATACCGCCCCTGGTAGCAATGTCGCGCGACGAGATCGTTCGCGCCTATGCGCCCACGCTGCAACGCTATGCCTCGGGCGCCATAGATTGACGCGCCCGCGTCCGGTCGCGGGCGGGGGCGGTCAGAGAAAAGGGGTGCCGATGTCCGGCACCGGCACCCCCGGGATGACGCGACGGGCGCGTGGTCAGCCGAAGGCGGCCCCGTCCTCGCGCCACACCGAGATGACCGAAGAGCGCGGCTTGCCCGTGCCATCCGGCCAGGACCCGCCGGGGTGCTGGATGCCGACAAAGGCCACCTTGCGGTCGGGCGACCAGGTCAGGCCGGTGACCTCGGACCCGTTGGGCGCGGTCAGAAAGCGGGCGATTTCGCCGCTCTCGGGGTTGCCGACCAGCATCTGGTTGTTGCCGTGGCCCACGAAGGCGCCCTCGTTGCTGAAATCGCCGTCGGTCTGGATCCACAGCATCCCGTCGGAGGAAAAGGCCATCCCGTCGGGCGAGTTGAACATGTTGCCCGCCGTCACGTTGTCGGACCCGGCGTAGGCATCGTCAAAGACATCCGGGTTGCCGGCCATGACATACAGATCCCAGGTGAAATCCTTGGCGCCGTGATCTTCGCCCTTGGGCCGCCAGCGCACGATCTGGCCGAAGTTGTTGGCCTCGCGCGGGTTGGGGCCGCCGACCGGGGTTTCATCGCCGCCCGCGTTCGGCTTGACGCCGCGGTTCTTGTTGTTGGTCAGGGCGCAATAGGCCTCGGCGCGCAGCGGGTTGGCGGCGATCCACTCGGGCCGGTCCATCGTGGTGGCGCCGACCTTGGACCCGGCCATGCGGGCGAAGATCAGCATTTCCTCGATCGGCATGCCGGTCGTCTCGGGCGTCAGGGCCAGCCATTCGCCCGTCTGGTCGTCGTTGAACCGCGCGACGTAAAGCGTGCCGTCCGACAGCAACCCGTCGGTGGGCTCGCCCTTTTTCCAGCTGGCGTTCGACACATAGCGATAGATGAACTCGCCGCGCTCGTCGTCGCCCATGTAGACCACGATGCGCCCGTCGGCGGCCTGCACCATCTCGGCGTTCTCATGTTTGAACCGGCCCATCGCGCTGTGCTTGACGGGGGTGCTTTTCGGGTCCTTCGGGTCGATCTCGGTCACCCAGCCGTGGCGGTTCGGCTCCTGCGGGTTTTTCGACAGATCGAAGCGCGCGTCGAATTTCTCATAGGCATAGCGGCCCTTGTCGCCGATGCCGTAGCGCTTGAACCCGGCGGTCTCGTCATAGCTGCCGGTGGCGCCGAAGTAACCGTTGAAGTTTTCCTCGCAGGTCAGATAGGTGCCCCACAGGGTCTTGCCCGACCCGCAGTTGTTCATCGTGCCGACGGGCGATCTGCCCTCGGGGTCGGCCTCGGTGCGCACCAGCGCGTGACCGGCGACGGGGCCGTCCATCGTCATCTGGGTCCGGTGCGTGATGCGGCGGTTGAACGGGCTGTCGAGCAGCACCGACCAGCCGTCGCCCTTGTCGGCGATCTCGACCACGGTGACGCCCTGCATGTTTTGCAGCAGGCGCACCTCTTCGGCGGTCTGCGGCACGCCCTGGGATGCGGCGGGCAGGTTGATCTTGGGGTTCACATATTCGGAATTGATCGCCAGCAGGACATGGCCGTCGGCCTCGAACGTCTCCATCCCGTCGGTGTTTTCGCCGAACACCTTGTCGGACATGTCCAGCGGCACGCCGGTCTCGGCGGAAAAGGCGCCGCGGGCCTCGGCGAACAGCGGATCGCCCCAGCGCACCAGCGGTTTCCAGGCATAGCCCTCGGGCACGTTGACCTCGAACCCGGTGGCAATGTCGATCGGGCTGAAATCGAAACCGGCGCCTTGCGCGCGGGCGAAGGGGGTGGTGGCGAACAGCCCGGTGCCAAAGGCCGCGGCCCCCGACCCAAAGGCCAGCGCCCCGCCCAGAAAGCCGCGGCGGCTGACCGCGCGTTCGACCACGGCGTCGAAATCGTTTTCCGCCGGGCGCGGGTCGCGCAGCTCGTCGAAGTCGTCCCACGAAAGGTCGACGGTTTTCTTGATGTCCATGAAGCAGTCCCTCGGGTTTTGGCGGTCACGATAAATCGGCCCGAACGGGGTCGGGCATGGGCAAGCGCTTCGCATGCGCGGGTAATGCTCAGGTGGCAGTTCGATGAAAGATTTATGTCAGGCCCGCCGGACCGCACGCCTCGATCCGCTTGCAGGGATCGGCGCAAGGCGTAGTGTAGCGGCGATCTCAACATGAGGAGAAGCCCGAATATGGAATTCGCACCCCCGCACAGCGCTGCAATCCCGATCTATCTGGGCTGCGCCGACCGCAAGGACGAATGGGTTTCCGGGCTTCCCGATGCGGTGGCCGCCTGGGCCGCGAACGCGGGGTATGAACCCGCGCTCGGCAGCCATCAGATCATGCGCGACGATCAGGGCAGGGCGGTGGCGGTGCTGGCGGGACTGGGCACCGAGGCCGCCCGCAGGCGCGGCCGTTTTCATCTGGCCGCCCTGGCCGATGCCCTGCCCGAAGGCACCTACCGGCTGGAAACCGACCTGACCGGCGACGCCCTGTCGGAGGCCGCGCTGGGCTGGCTGCTGGCGTCCTACAGGTTCGACCGCTACGCCGACCAGACCACCCCGCTCGCGCGGCTCATCGCGCCCGAGGGCGTCGATGCCCGCCGGCTGGAGATTATCGCCCGGGCCGAGGCGCTGACTCGCGATCTGGTGAACACGCCCGCCAATGACATGGGGCCGGACAATCTGGAAAAGGCCTTTGTGGCACTGGCCGAGGAATTCGGCGCCCGACACAGCGTCATCCGCGGCGCCGACCTGCTAGAACGGAACTTCCCGCTGATCCACACCGTCGGGCGCGCCGCCGATCAGGCGCCGCGGCTGCTGGACATGCGCTGGGGTGCCGAGGGGCCAAAGCTGACGCTGGTGGGCAAGGGCGTGTGTTTCGACACCGGCGGGTTGAACCTGAAACCGGGCAAGTCGATGGGCTTGATGAAAAAGGACATGGGCGGCGCGGCCAATGTCCTGGGGTTGGCGCGGATGGTCATGGCGCTGAAACTGCCGGTGCAGCTGCGCGTGCTGATCCCGGCGGTGGAAAATTCGGTGGCGGGCAATGCCTTTCGCCCCGGCGATATCCTGACCTCGCGCAAAGGGCTGAGCGTCGAGATCAACAACACCGATGCCGAAGGGCGGCTGGTGCTGGCCGACGCGCTGGCGCTGGCGGATGAGGAAACGCCGGATCTGCTGGTGTCGATGGCCACGCTGACGGGCGCCGCGCGCGTGGCGCTGGGGCCGGATCTGGCGCCCTTCTACGCGACCGAGGATGCCGTCGCGCAGGCACTGGAAACGGCCGCGGGGCCGGCCGCCGACCCAGTCTGGCGCATGCCCTACTGGGATCCCTATGAGCCGATGATAGAGCCGGGCATCGCCGATCTGGACAATGCACCTTCCGGCGGGTTCGCGGGCTCGATCACCGCGGCGCTGTTCCTGCGCCGCTTTGTCGAGGCGACGCCGCGCTACTGCCATTTCGACATCTACGCCTGGCGCCCCGCGGGCCGTCCCGGCCTTTCCAGGGGCGGGGTGGGGCAGGGGCCGCGCGCGATCCTGGGGGCGCTGCCGGACATCCTGGGTCTGTGACGGGGTAGAAACGGCATGACGGACAGACGGTTTCATTTCGCCAACGCGCGCGTGGCGCATGTCTCGCTGCGCAGGGGCGCGGGGGTAGACGCGGGGACGGGCGCGGGCGCTTCCGGGCCCGCCCATGCGCAGGCCCGCCCCATGCAGGTCATCGCGCCGCTGGCCGATCTGTGCCGCGCCCCGGACGAAGGTCGCGACCGGCAGATCCCCTTCGGCGCCGAAGTCGAGGTGCTGGAAACCCGCGGCGAACATGCTTTTCTGCGGCTGATCGACGACGGCTATGTCGGCTATATGCGCGCCGCGGCGCTGGGCGGCGCGGGGCCGCCCGCGACCCACCGCGTCATGGCGCGATCCAGCCAGATCTACACCGCGCCGGAGCTCAAGGCCCCGGACAGGATGCCGCTGCCCTTCGGCGCACGGCTGCGGGTGCGCGGCCACACCGGCAGCTTTGCCGAGCTGGCCGGGGGCGGATACGTGCCGTTGCAGCATATCGCCCCGCTGAACCGCACGGGGGACGATCCGGCCGCCGTGGCGCAGATGTTCTTGGGCAGCCCCTATCTCTGGGGCGGGGACAGTGCGGCAGGCGTGGATTGCAGCGGGCTGGTCCTGGCCGCCTGCGACGCCTGCGGTATCGCCTGCCCGCGCGACAGCGATCTTCAGGCGGCACGCCTTGGACAGGCACTGCCCGAAGACGCCCCAGCTCGGCGGGGCGATCTGATCTTCTGGAAGGGCCATGTCGCGATGATGCTGGACGACACGCATCTGATCCACGCCAACGCCCATCACATGGCGGTCGCGATCGAACCGGCGGCGGAGGCAATCGCGCGGATCGCCCGCAAGGAATTCGGCGCGGTCACGGTGCGGCGCCGACTGGGCTGAACATCCGCCGGAATGCGCCCCGTCCCGTTGCGCCTCAGTCGATCGCGCGGATCAGCTTGCGTTCCAGCACGCGCAATACCGTCTTCAGATCATGCCCGCGCTTGAGGATCTGCCCATCCATGCCGATCACCGCATACTGCCCCTGTTTCTGCGCCAGACGCGGCCGCTTTTCGATCCGGTAAAGGGGGTGTTCCGCAGTGCGGCGGAATATGGCGAAGACGGCGACGTCGCGCAGGCAGGAAATCCCGTAATCGCGCCATTCGCCCGCGGCGACCATACGCCCGTAAAGCCCGAGGATCAGCCCAAGCTCGATACGGTGGAACGCCACCTGTTCGGGGACACGGCCAGCGGGAAAAGGCGTCGGTGATTGCACGGTCATCCCCTGATGGTGGCGCGCGCAGGCCCCGAAATCAAGGCCCGGCACTTCGACGCCGACCGATGCCCCCTTTTTGCCGCGCCCAAGTTTCGCCCGGAAATGACCCGCTCGGCACCACGTGCCTTCCCTGCCTTCGCCGGCATTGTCCCCGATAACATCCTCATAGCGATGAAGCGCTATTCCCGGTGCCGTGGATTAATTGCCCCCACCCAGCCTGCGGCACCGGGGACTATCATAAGCAAGACGCACGGGGCCCCTGCCAGCAGGCGGGGGCCCCGTGTTTCTTCCGGTCTTGGATATCCTCGCGGGGCTTGCCCGCAGGGCAAGCGGGCCGAGGGCCCGCTGCGCCCGACCCGCTACTGCAAACGATGCAGGATATCGAGCGATACGTACCCATCGGGCACCATGCCCTGGGCGGTCTGGAACTCCCGCACGGCCTGGATGGTGTTCGGCCCGATGATCCCGTCTATTCCGTCGGTGTCGAACCCCTTGCCGGTCAGAAGGCGCTGCAATTCCTGCTTCTCGGAAAACCGCAGCCCCCTGTCGCCGCGCGGCCACCCCGCCCGGATCGCCGGTCGGCCCTTGATGCGGTCGCTCAGGTGCCCCACCGCTATCACATAGGCGTCGGCGGTGTTGTAGGTCTCGATCACGCTGAAGTTCTTGTAGATCACGAAGGCCGCGCCCTTCGCCCCCGCAGGCAAAAGGATCGAGGAGGGGCCATGTTCCGGCACCGGCGCGCCCTGCGCCGTGCGCACGCCCATGGCGTTCCAGGCGGCGGCGGGTTTCTTGATGCGCTCTCCCGACTGGGAATAGTCGAAATCCTCGGGCAGGGTCACTTCCATTCCCCAGGGCTGACCATGGACCCAGCCGGAATTCCGCAGGTAGGCCGCCGTCGACGCCAGCGCGTCGGCGGGATCGTCCGACCAGATGTCGCGCCGCCCGTCGCCGGTGAAATCGACCGCGAACCCCAGAAAACTGGTCGGGATGAACTGCGTATGGCCCATCGCGCCGGCCCAGCTGCCGGTCATGCTGCGGGCATCCGTGTCGCCGTCCTGCACGATCTGAAGCGCGGCGACCAGTTGATCGGCGAAGAATTCGCCGCGCCTGCCGTCAAAGGCCAGGGTCGACAGGGCGTCGACGATGGGAATGTTGCCGCGAAAGGTCCCATAGGCCGATTCCAGCCCCCAGATCGCGGCGACGACCTCGGCCTCGACCTTGTAACGCGCCTCGATCCTGGCGAAAAGATCCGCGTTGGCGGCCATCGCCCTGCGCCCGTTTTCCACGCGCGTTCGGGACACGGCGGTGTCCAGATATTCCCAGATCTGCTTGGTGAATTCGGACTGGTTGCGATCGCGGGCAATGACGTCCTCGCGGTATTTCACGTCGCTCAGCGCCGCATCCAGCGTGTCCGCCCGGATGCCCCGCTTTGCGGCGTCATCCCGAAACGCCTGCAACCAGGTGGCGAACCGTTCGGGAGTGGCGGCGACCTGCACGATATTTGTTTCCTTGCGCGGGATCGGCCGCGAGGAACTGTCAACGACAGTGGCCTGCGCGGGCATGACCATCGGAAGAAAAGCTAGTCCGAAGAGCCCGCAAAGGGCAATGAGCGATCGCATGAATGACCTGCCTTCAAGCTGCGTTGTGGCAGAAGTGTAGACCCGTTGCCCCGGCGCAGAAAGCGCCCTTGCGTGACGGGGCCGCCCCATCGGCAAGGCCCCGCCTTGTCCGCCTGCATTCCGCGCCCGGCCAAGGGTCCGCGTCCGCCCCCCGGAGGGTCCGCGCCCGTCCCCCGGACGCCTCCGCGACCTACTTGCCGCGCCGGACGATCTTTTTGCGCCTGGCCTTTCGCGCGGCCGATTTGCGTCCCGCCGACGCGCCCTTGCGCCGGCCCGCCCCGGCCCTGCTGCCCGATGGGCCGCGCGGCACAGGCTGATCCTCGATCTCCAGCAGCTCCAGGATCAGGCCGCCGGTGACCGGGACGGCCTCGGTCAGGCGTGCGGTCACGCGCTGTCCCAGTGATATCACGCGCCCGCTGTCGGCGCCCATGAGCGATTGCGTTTCGGCATCATGGTGAAAGAATTCGCGCCCCAGCGAGCGGATCGGCACCAGCCCGTCCGCGCCGGTCTCATCAAGCTTGACGAAGACGCCGAACCGCGTGACGCCGGAAATGCGCCCGGTCAGCTCGGTGCCGACCCTTTCCGACAGATAGGCGGCCAGATAGCGGTCGTTGGTGTCGCGCTCGGCCAGCATCGAGCGACGTTCGGTCTGGGAAATATGCTCGGCTGTCTGCTCCAGCGTTTCGATTTCCTGCGGGCTCAGCCCGTCGTCGCCCCAGCCATGCGCGCTGACCAGCGCGCGGTGCACGATCACATCGGCATAGCGCCGGATCGGCGAGGTGAAATGCGCATAATTGCGCAGCGCCAGGCCGAAATGGCCGAAATTGTCCTGCCCGTAATAGGCCTGCGTCATCGATCGCAGGGTCGAGATGTTGATCAGCTCGTCGAAATCGGTGCCCTGTGCCGCCGCGAGCAGCCGGTTGAGATGTTCGGTGCGCAACACCTGCCCCTTGGCCAACACCAGCCCCGAGGCCTGGGCGACCTCGCGCAGCGCGTCCAGCTTTTCGGGGCTGGGCTCTTCGTGCACCCGGAACAGCAGCGGCTGGCGCTTTTTCACCAGAACCTCGGCCGCCGCGACATTGGCGAGGATCATGAACTCCTCGATCAGCCGATGCGCGTCCAGCCGGTCGCGAAACGCGACCGAGGTGACCCGGCCGTCCTCGGACAGCACGATGCGCCGTTCGGGCAGATCCAGATCCAGCGGCTGACGTTGCGAACGCGCCGTCTGCGCGGCGGCATAGGCGGCGTAAAGCGGCGCGATCACCTCGTCCAGCAGGGGGGCGGTCGCGGCATCGGGGGCGCCGTCCTGCGCGGCCTGCACCTGCTCATAGCTCAGCGAGGCCCGCGACTGCATCAGCCCGCGATGAAAGCTGTGGGCGATCTTGCGCCCCTGGGCATCCAGCACCATGCGTACCGCGATGCAGGCGCGTGGCACGCCCTCATGCAGCGAACACAGATCGCCCGACAGCCGGTCCGGCAGCATCGGCACCACCCGGTCGGGAAAATAGGTGGAGTTGCCGCGCTTGCGGGCTTCGCGGTCCAGCGCGGTGCCGGGGCGCACGTAATGCGCCACATCCGCGATCGCCACCCAGACGATATGCCCGTCCGGGTTGGCCGGATCGGGATCGGCCTGGGCAAAGCAGGCGTCATCGTGATCGCGCGCGTCGGACGGGTCGATCGTGATCAGCGGCAGGTGGCGCAGATCCTCGCGCCCGGACAGGCCCGCGGGCTTCATCGCGTCGGCGGCGGCAACCACGTCATCGGGAAAGTCGTCGGGAATGCCGTGCTGATGGATGGCGATCAGCGACACCGCACGCGGGGCGGACGGATCGCCAAGCCGCGTGACGATGCGCGCGAGCGGCAGGCCCATGCGCGCGCGGGGGCCCGATTGCTCGGCTTCTACCAGCTCGCCGTCGCGGGCGCCGTGCACGGCCCCGGGGGGCACATGCCACTCACGGTCGGACTTCTTGTCGATGGGCAGGATGCGCCCGCCTTCGGCTGCCTTGCGGAACACGCCCAGAATGCGCAGCGGGTTGGTGCCGATACGCCGGATCAGGCGCCCTTCATAGTGGTGATCCTCGCCGCTGACCGCCTGCAAGCGTGCCAGGATCCGGTCGCCCGGCCCCATCGCCGGATCATTGGCGCGCGCGATCATCAAGACCCGCGGCTCCACTCCCTCGCCCTGCCATTCCAGGGGGTGGGCGAAGAGGTCCCCGTCGGGGGACGGCTCCTGGACCTGCAACACCGACACCGGCGGCAGCTTTTGCGGATCGCGGTAGCTCTTGCCGCGCTTTTCGAGATGCCCCTCCGATTCAAGCTCCTTCAGGATGCGCTTGAGGTCGATGCGCGCAGCCCCCTTGATGCCGAACGCCTTGGCGATATCGCGCTTGGAATTCAGAGTGGGATTTTCGGAAATCCAGTCGAGGATCTCGCTGCGGGAGGGAATGCGCATGGACATGCCCCCAGCTAACATGCCGCCCTGACAAGGTCATGCGGAAAGCGCGATGCCTTCGGCGAGGATATTTTGGCGACAATGAAAAACATGTGTCGCGGTGTGCCGGGCGGGCCTCATTGTCGCGCAAATATCCGCGCCGCAGGCAAGAAGTCCTGCCTAACGCCGGGTGAGCAGCCGCGCGTGCAGGGCATCGTGAAGCGCGGCGCCCGCGGCCAGCACCCCGGGGCATTGCGGATGCGGGTTGTTGAAGCGCAGGCCCGCGCCGCGCCGGTCGGTGACGCGCACGCCCGCTTCGGTGGCGATCAGATCGCCTGCCGCGATATCCCATTCCCAGCAGTCGCGCAGCGTGATCATCGCGTCGAAACGACCCTCGGCGACCAGGCACATGCGATAGGCGAGCGAAGCGCGGAAATGGCGCGTGCAGGGCAGGAGGCCGCCCTGCCAGTGGTCGCTGTCGAAGTTGGATTTGGCAGCCAGCACCGTGGCGCCGTCCAGCCGGTCCTTGCGGACGGGCCGCAGCGGCTGCGCGTTCAGCGTGGCGCCGCCGTCGCGGGTGGCGGCGAACAGCAGGTCGCGCTCCGGCAGGTAGACGACGCCCGCCGTCACGCGGCCGCCCTCGGCCACGGCCAGCGAATGGGCGAATATCGTCTCGCCGTTGATGAAGGATCTGGTGCCGTCGATCGGATCGACGATGAACACGCGCGCGTGGTCCCGCCGGGCCGCCGTGTCGTCGGATTCCTCCGATAGCCAGCCGTAATCGGGACGCGCGGCGGTCAGCTCCGCCGACAGCATCCTGTCGATTTCCAGATCGGCCTCGGTCACGGGACCGGCGTCGCCGGGTTTGTGCCAGACGCGCGGCGCCTTGCGGAAGTGGCGCGAGGCGATGCGCCCCGCGGCGTGTGCGGCGTCGATCAGCAGCGGCAGGTCACTCGCCGGCAAGTGTCAGCCCCTCGACCAGCAGGGAGGGCACGACGCGGCTGAGGTGCCTGCGCGCGTCATTCGCGGGAATCAGCGTCATCAGCATTTGCCGCAGGTTGCCCGCGATGGTGCATTCGTTGACGGCGTGGCTGATCTGCCCGCCTTCGACCCAGAACCCGGACGCGCCGCGGGAATAATCGCCCGTGGTGGGGTTGATCGACGATCCGATCAGCGATGTGACCAGCAGCCCCGTGCCCATGTCCCGGATCAGCTCTTCGCGGCTCTGCGCGCCCTGGGTGATCGCGATGTTTCCGACCGAGGGCGAGGGCGGCGCTGACGGTCCGCGCGCGGCATTCCCTGTGGAGGACATGCCCAGCTTGCGCGCGGTCGACAGGTCCAGCGTCCAGCCTTGCAGCACGCCGTCCTTCACGATGGCGCGGTCGCGGGTCGGCAACCCCTCGCCGTCGAAGGGGCGCGAGCCCGAGGCGCGCGGCCGGTGCGGCAGTTCGGTGACCGACAGCGCCGCGGGCAGGATCTGCTGACCCAGCCCGTCCGACAGCCAGCTTGACCCGCGCACGATGGCGCTGCCGTTTATGGCTTGCAGCAGATGGCCGATCAGGCTGGCCGCGACGCGCTCGTCGAAGAGCACCGGATAAGATCCCGTGCGCGGCTTGCGGGCGCCGCGTCGTGCCAATGTGCGTTCCGCCGCCAGGCGGCCGATCTCTTCGGGTGCGGGCAGATCCGCCTGGAAGATGCGCGCCTCGCCCGCGTAGTCGCGCTCCATGCCGCGCCCCTCGCCGGTGATGGCCACGCAGCTGATCGCGCGGTCGGTGCGGGCATATCCGCCCGAAAACCCGCCCGAGGTGGCCAGATGTATGCGGCGCGCGCCATAGCCCGCCGAGGCGGCGTCGATCCTGCTGATGCCCTCGACCTCCATCGCCGCGGCCTCCGCGCGGCGGGCGTCCTCTTCCAGCGCGGCGGGGTCGGGCTCGGCGCCGGGATCGCACAGTTGCAGCGCATCGACATCCCAGTCGCGCGCCAGATCTTCCGGTGCCGCCAGCCCGATGCTGGGATCCTCGGGCGCCAGCCGCGCCATAGTCACGGCGCGATCCGCCATTTCGGCGATCGTCGCGTCGCGGATGTCGGAGGCGGAGACGCAGGCCTGCCGCTGGCCGATCAGCACGCGCAGGCCGATGTCGATGCCCTCGGCGCGTTCGGCATGTTCCAGCGCGCCGCCGCGCACATCGATGGACAGCGACCGCCCCTCGATGGCCAGGGCGTCGGCACTGTCGGCCCCCGCCCTGCGCGCGGCATCCAGCAAAGAGGCGGTCAGCCTCGAAAGATCGTTCGCCATGAGGTCTCGTCCCGTGTCAATATGCACCCGACCTAGTGCCCTAGAGCAGGGCGTACAAGGCGGTGCCCGCCCCGCTGAGCGCAAGCGCCGTCAACGTCAGCGCCATTCCCGCCTGCCGGAAGGCCAGTGGGCCGTTGCAGAAAAAAGCGTGGAAATGCAGGATGCGCCCCAGCACCAGCAGCACCCCGAGCCCGTGAATCGCCAGGACAGGCGCGCCCATCAAGGCGGCGCTGAGCATCAGGATCAGCGCGAGCGGCACCGTCTCGGCGAAGTTCGACTGCCCGCGCATCGCACGCAGCAATTCCTTTTCGCCGCCGTCGCCATAGCTGATCTGCAAGCGGATGCGGATGCGGATGACCGCGACCACGATCCAGCACAGCAACAGGCCGAGCAGCCCGGCATAGATCGAAAAGGCCGTGATCTGGGGCGTCATTGCCGCCATTTCCCCTTGCTGCGGATACCGCGCGTCCGGCTCACTGCAATCGCTGCCCGTTGGCCATCAGCGCGCCGTCCTCGGTGATCTCGATACGCGATTGCAGCGTGTCGGGTCCGTCGCCCGGCTTGGCGAAAAGGCCCATCATCATCCGCGCGCCCATCGTCTGCTGCCGCGCCAGAACACCGATCTGCGTCAGCTTGTCCATCAGCGCATAGCCCCCCGTCAGCGTCAGATCCAGCGTGCCGACGGGCTTCGGCCCGCCGCCGAGCGGCGAGGGCTTGTCGTTCTCGAACCGAAATCCGCCCTCGCCGGTCAGCTCGGCACCGCCGACGGCCAGCGTCAGCCCGTTGATGTCGAGGCTGCGCAGGTCGGCCGCGGGTCGGGACGGGTCGGGCACCGCGGCGGGGTCGAAGATGTTTATCAGCCAGCGCGCCTTGCCGCTCAGATCCACGCTCAGCCTCGCGGGATCGCGGGGGATCACCTTGGTCGGATCGATGAAGCGCCACATCGCTTCGGAAACGCTCAGCCCCAGCAGGCTGACCGACAGCGCGAAGTCCTGGGGCACGTCGCTTTGCATGACGGGAAGGGCGATGCTGTAATCGGCCTCGTCGAGGGCCGCCGTCAGCTCGGGCACGGGAATGTCGGAGCCACTCAGCCGCAGGCTCAGCCCCTTCGAGGTGCCCCCGAAGCTGAGCGATCGGGGCGAAAGGTCCATGCGCATCGAGCCCGCGCTGCTGCTGGCAGAGGCCTGCGCATTCTGGGTCGGATCGTCGAAGGACATGCGCGTGTCGCTGCCGCTGTGCGAAAACGCGACGCTCGTATCCGCGCCGGTTGCGTCGAGCGCGGCATTCGGATCGCTTAGCCGGGACAGGCCGGCCAGATCGCCCGACCATTGCGCGGTGACGCCCTCGATCGTCGAGCGCAGGTTCAACCTGCCCTGATCGTCCGGCGCGCTAGCCTCGAACGACAGGCTGACCCGATCCGCGCCTGCGGTGCTGTCGATCCGGGTTTCGGCGCTGCGGCTCACGTCATAGCTGCCCTGATAGCCGCCCAGCATGATCTGCGCCTGCACCGGCCGTGCCGTGCCGTTGACCTTCCAGCTGGCGACCGACACGCCGATTTCGGACGCGCCATAGCTCATCGTCGTCTCCTGTGGCGTGCCGCCCAGGATGACCGCCAGATCCTTCTGGCTGATCCTCATCGCGATTTCCGCCACCGATCCATCCGGCGCGACATTGTTGAGCAACATGTCGTAGCCATCGCTCATCGTCAGGCGCACGTCGCCGCCGGTTTGCTCGACCAGCTCGATGCTGGGGATGGTGCCGGTCAGGCTGCCGGTGGCATTGTCCAGCCGATAGGTCACATCCGACAGGCGCAGCCTGCCCGCGCTGCCGTCCTGACGCGCGGCGTTGATCGAGGCGCCGTAGCTGTCGGTGACCTCCTTGATCAGGGTCCAGGCCTCCTCGCTGGTCAGCGCCATTGCCGGGGACTGGATCATCGCCAGGAGAATCGCGGTTGCTGTCATCCGGGACAAACGCGGGGTCAGAAGACTGTGCACGGGGGGACCTCAGTAAAAAACACGATGGCGTGCAGCTTCATCCGAACGATCGCGGCGGGTCAAGCCGGGAATCCTGTGGTCGGCGGCGGGCGGACACGCTAGGTTTTGCGAAAAAGAAGGACCTGACATGAACGATGTTTCCGGCAAGACCGTGATGATCACCGGCGCCAGCCGCGGCATAGGTGCCAGCGCGGCGCGCGCCTTTGCGCAGCAGGGTGCGAATGTCGCCCTGCTGGCCCGCAGCGAGGACGCGATCGCGGAGCTGGCGGGCGAGCTGGGCGCCCGCGCGCTTGCCATCCCCTGCGACATCACCCGCTACTGGGAGGTGGAGGCCGCCGTGACCGCCTGCGTTGACGCTTTCGGCGGACTCGACGTGTTGGTGAACAACGCGGGCCAGATCGAACCCATCGCGCATCTGGCCGCGTCCGAGCCCGAGGCCTGGGGGCAGGTCATCGATGTGAACCTCAAGGGCGTCTATCACGGAATGCGGGCCGCCTTGCCGGTCATGATCGCGGCGGGCGGCGGATCGATCCTGACGATTTCCTCGGGCGCCGCGCATCATCCCGTCGAGGCCTGGAGCCATTATTGCGCCTCCAAGGCGGCGGTGGCGATGCTGACGCGCTGCGTGCACGATGAAAACGCGGCGCAGGGCATCCGTGCCATCGGGCTGTCGCCGGGTACGGTCGCCACCCAGATGCAAAAGGAAATCAGGGCCAGCGGCGTCAATCCGGTCAGCAGGCTGGACTGGTCCGACCACATCCCGCCCGAATGGCCCGCCCGGGCGCTGGTCTGGATGGCGGGCAGCGATGCCGATGCCTTTCTCGGTCAGGAAATTTCGCTGCGCGACGCGGGGGTGCGCGCGCGCATCGGGCTGGAGGCTTGATCGCGCTCGACAAGGGCGCCCGGCGCTGGACGGTGACGCTGCGGCGGGCCGAAAAGGCCAACTCCCTGACCCGCGACATGCTGGCGGATCTGGCGCGGGTCGCGCGCGATGCCGCCCGCGCGGAGCTGGGCGCTTTTGTGCTGACCGGGGAGGGGCGCGTGTTCAGCGCGGGCGCCGATCTGGATCAGGCGCGGGCGGGTCTCGCCCTCGATCCGCTGTGGGAAGAGGTCTCGGGTGCGATCGCGGATCTGCCGTGCCTCAGCATCGCGGCGCTGAACGGCACGCTGGCGGGGGGCGCCTTCGGCATGGCGCTGGCCTGCGATCTGCGTATCGCGGTGCCGCAGGCGCGTTTTTTCTATCCGGTGATGAAGCTGGGATTCCTGCCGCAGCCGTCGGACCCGCGACGGATGGAGGCCCTCATGGGGCCTGCGCGCAGCAAGCTGATCCTGATGGGCGGCGCCCGCCTGAGCGCCGCCGAGGCGCTGCAATACGGGTTGATCGACCGCATCGTCGACGAGGGCGCCCTGTCGCAAGGCGTCGACGCCATCCTGGCCGACGCCGAAGCCGCCGCGCCCGCGCATGTGGCGGGGATCAAGGCGATGGTGCGGTGAGCGCGCCCGCGGTGGTGATCGGGGGCGGTCCCGCGGGCCTGATGGCGGCCGAGCAGCTGTCACGGGCCGGGCTGCCGGTCCTGCTTTGCGAGGCCATGCCCTCGGTCGGGCGCAAGTTCCTGATGGCGGGCAAGTCGGGGCTCAACCTGACCAAGGATGAGCCGACCGCGCAGCTGCGCGCGGCTTATGCCGAAGCCGCCCCGTGGCTGGCGCCCATGCTGGGCGCATTCGGTCCCGATGCGGTGCAGGACTGGGCGCGGGGGCTGGGGCAGGATCTGTTCACCGGCAGTTCCGGCAGGGTGTTTCCGACGGCGATGAAGGCATCGCCGCTATTGCGCGCGTGGCTGGGGCGGCTGCGCGACCGGGGGGTCGCGTTTCGCACCCGCTGGCGATGGCGCGGCTGGGATGGCGATGCGCTGGTCTTCGACACGCCCGAGGGCCGCGTGGTGCAGCCGATGCGGGTCGCGGTTCTGGCGCTGGGCGGGGCAAGCTGGCCGCGCCTGGGATCGGATGGCGGCTGGGCGCCGCTGCTGGCCGCGCGCGGCGTGGCGCTGGCGCCGTTTCGTGCCGCCAATGTGGGGCTGCGCGTCGCCTGGTCGGAGCGGATGGCGAAATACATCGGTCACCCCGTCAAGGGCGCGGCGCTGCGGGTTGCTGGCCGCCCCGTCAACGGGGAGTTTGTCATCACCGCCCGCGGGCTGGAGGGAGGCGGCATCTATGCGGCCAGCAAACCCGTGCGCGAAGGCGCGGCGCTGACCCTGGACCTGCGGCCGGGCTGGGACGCGGCGCGCCTGTCGGACCGCCTGGCGCAGCCGCGCGGGCGTGCCAGCCTGACCAACCATCTGCGCAAGGCAGCCAGGCTGGACCCGTTGCGCCTGACGCTGTTACGCGAATTCGCCCACCCCCTGCCCGAGGAGGCGCAGGCCCTCGCCGCGCTGCTCAAAAGCCTTCCCGTGCCCCATCTCGGGCCGAACCCGTTGCCGGAGGCCATTTCCACAGCGGGCGGCGTGGTCGCGGCGGCGCTGAGCCCGGAGCTGGAGCTGCGCGCGGTCCCGGGCGTGTTCGCCGCGGGCGAGATGCTGGACTGGGAGGCCCCCACCGGCGGCTATCTGTTGACCGCCTGTCTGGCGACCGGACGGCACGCGGGGCTGGCCGCCGCCACACGCGCGGGCTGAGCGCGCAGCCGGACGCCGCGCGACGAAAGCCCGGGGGGGCTGCGCGGTCGCGCCGGATCGGTCGAACCGGCGAGCGGCACGTGTCAATCGACCGAAGCCGCCGTCGCCCGGATCTGGTCGCCGGGTCCGGTTGGGGGCGAGGGCACCCCGCGCTGCGGGACGGGCAGCTGCCCCCGCGTGATCGCCGGTTCCTTCAGCGTCCCGAGAACCGGCGGGGAGGGGGCACACAGGCGTCGCTGTCTAGCGCGCACCCATCATCGCCAGGCGGATCAGCGCGCGTTCCATCAGCGCCATCGCAGGCGCGCTTTGCCCGGCGGAGCGCAGTTGCAGATCCGTGTCGATCAGCAGCCGGACGGCGTCTTCCAGCTTGTGCAGCCCCCAGGCCTGCGCCTGCCGCGCCATGCGGTCCCGGCGCGGGCCGAAAACCGGCGGCCTGACGCGCGCCAGACCGGCGGCCGGACCGCCCGGATCGGCGGCGGCGGCGTGCAGGGTGCGGAAATGCCGGGTTGCGGCAATGCACAGGCCCACGGGCTGTATCCCCTGTCCCTGCAGCCGGTCGAGCACCGGCCCGATTTCCGCCTGCCGCGATTCCGCGACGATGTGCAGGACATCGTCCAGCGCGGCCTCCTGGCTGGCGGGGGCGCAGGCCTCGACCTGGGCCGAGGTGACGGGGCTGTCGTCGCCGAACTTGAACAGCGACAGCTTTTCCAGCGTTTGGCGGAAATCGCCGGGGTCCAGTTCGCGCGCCAGCGCGGCGATGTCGGTGGCCGCGTCGCCGTCGATACGGGTCAGCCCCGCCGCGCGCAGCAGCGCGTCGATCTCATCGCGGCCCGGCGGGTCGTCATAGATGCCGACCGCATAGGCGTTGGGGTGCGATTCGAACAGCTTGCGCAGCGTCGAACGCGCGGGCAGCGCCCCCGCCGTCACGATCAGCTGCGCGTCGCCCATCTGCCAATCCGCAAGCGCCGTGCCGACAGCTTTGGCGATGCTGTCGGCGGCATCTTCCAGAAAGGCCACCCGCGCGCCGGGAAAGAACCCCTGCGCCTTGATCGCATCGTTCAGCAGCGCCGGGTCCTTGCGCAGATCGCCCGCCGACAGGCGCGTCAGGCGCATTTCCTCTTCGCCCGCGGGGCCGATCAGCGCGGCGATGAGCTGCTGGCGCTTCAGCGCGACCCGCATCGCGTCCGCTCCGTAGATCAGCAGGCCCGTGCGCTGGCTTTCGGGCTTGGCGAAATAGCGCGCCGCGTCGCGGGGAGAGAGCTTCATTGCCTTCGAAGCGGCTTTTGGGCGGCCGTGGGGCCGACCCCCGCGGGGGTTCCCCGGGCGGGCGCCCAGCCGGGGGCCGTCGCCAGAAGGCGCGTCACCAGCAGGTCGGCCAGCGAAATCATCAGCCGCGCATAGGCGTCGCGTTCCGCGGCCCGGGTGCCCACGGGCGATGCCGTTGTCGAATAGGAGGTGAAGTTTTCCACCCGACCCGTCGCGACCGCCGCCTTGCCGCCGCGTTCGGTCACGCTGTAGTCAAGCTGGCCGATGACGTTGTAGCGCTCGATGTTGTTCGACCCGCTGATCGCCAGCGCGCTGGTGTCCAGCGCGATGCGGTATCCCAGAAGATAGCGCGGCGCGCGCGGCTGGCCCAGGCGTTCCTCAAGGCGTCCGACCAGGTTGAAGCTGTTCAGATCGTCCGGTGCCTGAAATTCGAACTGGTTGCGCAACGCGCCGGCAGACCCGTCGGGGCCGTAGACCGGGCGAAACCCGCATCCCGCCAGCGGCAGCGCCACCAGCAGCGAAAGCATTTTCCGTCGATCAGATAACGACATTGACGATCCGCCCCGGCACGACGATCAACTTGCGGGGCTGCCCGCCGTCGAGCGCCCTGATCACAGCATCATTCGCGAGCGCCAGCTTTTCAACCTCTTCCTTCGGCAGATCCTTGGCGACCTGGATTTCCGACCGCCGCTTGCCGTTGATCTGGATCGGCAGCGTCACCTTGTCATCGACCAGCAGCGCGGGGTCGGGCTGCGGCCAGGGCGCTTGCGCCACCAGCCCCTCGCCGCCCAGCGTGTGCCAGATTTCTTCTGCCAGATGCGGGGTCATCGGCGACATCAGCTGCGCCATCACCCGCATCGCCCTCCGTTTGGCGGCGGCGGGAGCCGAGGATTTGGCGATCGCATTGGCAAAGCCGTAAAGCTTGGCCACGGAGACGTTGAAGGCGAACCCCTCGATTCCCTGGGTGACGTCGTGGATCGCGCGGTGCGTGATCTTTTCGAGATCCAGGTCCTGGGGCCCCTCGTCGGGCGCATCGGCCAGATCTGCGGTCATGCGCCACAGGCGGCTGAGGTGCTTGAACGCCGCGTCGGCGCCCGCGGCGGTCCATTCCACGTCACGCTCGGGCGGGCTGTCGGACATCACGAACCAGCGCGCGGTATCGGCGCCATAGGCCTCGATGATGCTGACCGGATCGACGACGTTCTTCTTGGATTTCGACATCTTGGCCGAGGGGATCACCTCCACTGCCTCGCCCGTGGCCTTCAGCTTGCGGGCCTCCGCGTCGACATCCTCGGGCAGGTGATAGACCGGCCGACCGGCCGCATCGCGCGTGAGGTAGATCTCATGCGTGACCATGCCTTGCGTGAAAAGCGCGTTGAACGGCTCCACCGCCTTTTCGGGCAGGTGGCCGGTCAGATGCATCGCGCGGGCGAAGAAGCGGGAGTAGAGCAGATGCAGGATCGCATGTTCGATGCCGCCGATATACTGGTCCACGTTCATCCAGTAATCGGCATCCTCGGGAACCGTCGGCGTTTCCGCGCGCGGCGCGGTGAAACGGGCGTAGTACCAGGAGGAATCGACGAAGGTATCCATCGTGTCGGTTTCGCGCCGCGCGGGCTTGCCGCAGGCGGGGCAGGGGGTGTCGCGCCAGGTCGGATGGCGGTCCAGCGGATTGCCCGGCTTGTCGAAGCTCACGTCGCGCGGCAGCTCGACCGGCAGATTTTCCTTTTTCTCGGGCACCACGCCGCAGGCGTCGCAATGCACCACCGGAATCGGGCAGCCCCAGTAGCGCTGGCGCGACAGGCCCCAGTCGCGCAGACGGTACTGGGTGACACCCGCGCCCCAGCCCTGCGCCTGGGCATAGTCGACGGTGGCGTCGATGGCCTCCTGCCCGGTGGCCACGTCGAGCCCGGCGAAGTGGTCGACCCATTTCACCGGCTCGGTCTTCGGCGGCACGAAGGCCTCGTCCTGCACCGGGCGCGGATCGTCCAGCGCGAAGAAGGTGTCACACACCGGCAGGTCGTACTTGCGGCAGAAGTCGAGATCGCGCTGGTCATGCGCCGGGCAGGCAAAGATCGCGCCGGTGCCGTAGTCCATCAGGATGAAATTCGCGACCCAGACCGGCAGCTCCCAGTCCGGGTTCAGCGGATGGCGCACGCGCAGCCCGGTGTCGAAGCCCTTCTTCTCGGCCTTTTCCATGTCGGCCTCGGACGTGCCCAGGCGGCGGCAGTCCGCGTTGAAGGCGGCAAGATCGGGGTTGTCGCGCTCCAGCGCGCGCGACAGCGGGTGATCGGGCGAGATGCCGACGAAGCTGGCGCCCATCAGCGTGTCGGGGCGGGTGGTGTAGACCTCGACCTGCTCGAACCCGGCGGCGGGCGTGACCAGATCGAAGCCGAAGCGCAGCCCGCGGCTCTTGCCGATCCAGTTGGCCTGCATCAGCTTGACCTTCTCGGGCCAGTTGTCCAGCCCGTCGAGCGCGTCCAGCAGCTCCTCCGAAAAGTCGGAGATCTTGAAGAACCACTGCGTCAGCTCGCGCCGTTCCACCGGCGCGTTCGAACGCCAGCCCCGGCCGTCGATCACCTGTTCGTTGGCCAGCACGGTCATGTCGACCGGGTCCCAGTTCACGACCGCATTCTTGCGATAGACCAGACCCTTTTCCAGCATGTCGATGAACATCGCCTGCTGCTGGCCGTAATATTCGGGATCGCAGGTGGCGAATTCACGGCTCCAGTCGATGCTGAGGCCGAGCGGCTTCATCTGCGCACGCATGTCGGCGATGTTGGAATAGGTCCATTCCGCCGGATGGCCGCCGCGCTCGATCGCGGCGTTCTCTGCCGGCATCCCGAAGGCGTCCCAGCCCATGGGGTGCAGCACATTGTGCCCGGTCGAGGATTTGTAGCGCGCCACCACGTCGCCCATCGTGTAGTTGCGCACATGCCCCATGTGAATCCGGCCCGAAGGGTAGGGGAACATCTCGAGCACATAGTATTTCGGCCTGGAGGCGTCGCGCCTGGCGGTGAAGACCCCGGCCTCGTCCCAGGCCTGTTGCCACTTGGGTTCAATCGCGCGGGTGTTCAGTCGGGACATGATCTTTCCTTCGGACATGCAAACGCCGGGCACGAGGGCCCGGCGCGTTGATAAGACAGCACGGGATCGAGTGCTAGAGCTTCGAATCGCGAATCCGCAGCTGGCGGGCGCGGGTCAGGATCGCGTTCTCGACCTCCCGCTGGACATCGGCGGAGGCGGGGCCCGACCGTGTGGCCAGCGCCACGTTGAGCGAGCGCGCGTCGAGCGCCGGGTCGCGCACGAAGACGGTCGCGCGATAGGCGCGCGACGATCCGGGGGCGGTGCCGTAGCCCATCACGATGGTCCCGGTGAAGGGGTCCGCGGATTCGATGGGCATGAAATCCAGCACATCCAGCGCCGCGGCCCAGATGTATTTGTTGACCTCGACGGTGGTATTCGGATCGGCCTTGTTGCCGAACAGGTCGAAGATTGAGGAGCGGTCTTCCTGGATGACGCCGTTGGCGGTCAGCTGCTGGCGCGCGCGTTCCTGGTTTTTCGCATAGGTTTCGCTGCGCTGGTTGGCATCGCCGGAACCGAAGGCTCCGCATCCGCTCAGCGTCATAGCCAGACCCGTCAGGATCAGAACTGTCTTTCCGATAGTCACACTCGGCCCTCCATCAGACTAGGCTTGGTGTAGCTGAGCGAATTTTGACCGACAAGGCTTTTCCTGAACGCATTCAGGCAAGCGGCGCGCGGCGAGCGGCCCGAGAGGTATCATAGCCCCTTCGAGGCGCCGCCGTGGCATCACTGTGGCAAAGCTGCACCAAGTCCGGGGACTCTGGGGCAAGGGTTTCGCGTATTCTTGCAATGATGGCGGGTTAGGGGGAAACAGCAGCATACTCAATTCGGAGTTCGCTGGATTGAGGTGCACCTTTTAACGAATGAGGGAAAACCATGAAAAAGGTTCTCTTTGCTTCCACGGCTCTCGTGGCTTCGGCAACTATCGCAGCCGCTGAAGTAAAAGTCACCGGTTCCGCCGAAATGGGTATCTTCGGTGGCGACAACGCTGCCGGTGTCTCCATCCAGGACCAGTTCTTCCAGGATATCGACGTCACCTTCACGATGTCCGGCACGACCGACAACGGCCTGACCTTCGGTGCGTCGGTTGACATGGACGAAGCTCAGGATTCCTGCACGATCACGGCGCTGCCGACGACCTGCACGAACAACGCGTTCGACAACCCGGCTGCTCACGGCGGCGTGGCGATCTTCGTATCCGGCGACTTCGGCACCCTGACGATGGGCGACACCGACGGCGCTCTGGACTGGGCTCTGACCGACGCCGGCAACATGGGTAACCCCGGTTCCATCGCCGACGACGAAACCTCCCACGCTGGCTACCTGGGTGCCTACCTCGACGGTCGCTACGACGGTCAGATCGTTCGCTACGACAACACCTTCGCTGGTTTCGGCGTTGCCCTGTCGGTCGAAATGGACGACACCGGCGCGCGTGACACCGGCTACGCCGTCGGTACCCGCTACAACTGGGCCCTGGGTTCGGGCAACGTCGCATTCGGCGCTGGCTACCAGTCCACTCAGGACGCCGGTGGTGCAGACCGCGACGCATACGGCGTCAGCGCTGTCTACACGATGGACGCAGGCCTGACCGCCGGTGTCGAGTACACCAAGTTCGACCTGCAGGCTGCAAACGCCGACTACAACCACGTCGGTGTCGGTGTTGGCTACAAGGTCGGCGCCCTGTCGATGCACGCCAACTACGGCAAGTTCGACTACGACAACGGCACCTCGGCTGACGGCTACGGCGTTGCCGTGGGCTACGACCTGGGTGGCGGCGCATCGCTGCTGGCCGGTTACGGCTCGGGCAACAACGTTGCCAACGTCGACCGCAACACCTACTCCTTCGGTCTGTCGATGGCCTTCTGATCCATCCCTGGATCCGAGTTTGAAAGAGCGGGCCTTCGGGTCCGCTCTTTTGCTTTTGGCGCCTTGCCTGACGTGATCGGCCTTGCATCCTTGCATCGCGCCGCCTCGAGCTGCCCATCTCGACCTGCCCGCCTCGACTGACCCTTCTGTCCGTGCTACGCCGCCCGCAGGTTTTTTCCTTGCCCGGAAATGGTGATGCAGCCCCTTACTCCCGCAGAGATCACCGCCCTTTACCAGCAGGCGGTCACGCTTCAGGCGCAGCGACAGCCCGCGCGTGCGCGTGAGCTCTATTCGCGTATATTGGCCGCGCGTCCGACAGTGCCCGAAGTGCATTTCCAGCTGGCCCGCATGGATCTGGCCGAAGGGCACGCGGCCGCCGCGCTGGCCCATCTGGAAAGCGCCCTCGCCGCGAAACCCGCAGAGCCCGCGTTGTGGATGCAGGCGGGCCAGACCCTTGCGGCACTGGGCGATACCACGGCGCGCGATGACTGGCTGGAGCGCGCCCGTGCCGCCCCGCTGGATGCGCAGACCCGCGCCGCCTTTCACAAGGCACTGGGCGGGACCCCCGATCAAACCGATGCCGATGTGCGGGATCTGCTGGTCGACGCCCGTTTCGCCGAGGCGGAAACGCGGTTGCGCCGCCATCTGAAGGCGAACCCCGGCGACGGTCCGGCCCATGCGCAGCTGGCGCTGGCGCTGGCGGGGCAGGGGCGCATCGAAAAGGCCCTGAAATCGGGCAAGACCGCCCTGCGCCTCGCGCCGAACGCGGCGCCGGTCCACGCGGCGATGGCGGATCTGTTGGCGCAGCACGGCCCGCGCAAACCGGCGCTGGATCACGCGCGCAGCGCGCTGCGGCTGCAACCGTCGCTGCCGGCCGCGTGGATCGCGCTGGCCCGCGTCTTGCGCCGGGGGCAGGATCATCCCGGTGCGTTGCGGGCGATCGACAAGGCGCTGCACCTGGCCCCGGACAACCGCGAGGCGCTGACCCTGCGCGCCGACCTGTTGCTGCGGGAAAAGGATTTCGCCGCCGCCGAGGCGCTGCTGGCCGACCTGATCGAGCGAACTGCCCCCTCGCTGGAGCTGCTGTTGCAACTGGCTGCGGCCCAGGAGGGACGCAACCGTACCGAGGCGGCGCTTCGGACCTATGAACGGGCGATCGCGCTCTATCCCGACGCGGCCGCGCCGCATGACCGCCGCGCGGATTGCTTGCAGGTAAGGGGCGATTTCGGCGCCGCCGCCGCGGATTTCCGCCGCGCGCTGGCGCTGGCCCCGCGCGACGGGGCACTTTACCGGCGTTTCGCGGCCGGGCTGAAACTCTCGCCCGACGATGCCCTGGTCGCGACGATGCAGGCGCTTCATGACGATCCGGCGACGCCCCGGCTGGACCGTGCGCAGCTCGGCTTCGCGCTGGCCAAGGTGATGGAGGACGCGGGGCAGTTCGATCACGTGTTCGGCTATCTGCACCGGGCCAACCGCGACATGCGCAAGCTGTTTCCCTATGACATCGCCGCCCGCCGGGCCGAGGTCGCGGCGCAGCAGGCCGCGTTCCGCGCGCTGGACCCGGATGCCCCGCTCCTGTCGGGCACCAGCGCCTTCGCGCCCGTCTTCGTCACCGGGCTGCCGCGGTCGGGCACCACGCTGATCGAACAGATCATCGCCGCGCATTCGCGCATGACCGGCATCGGCGAGGCCGGTTTCGCCACGAGAGAGGCGCATCGTTTGATGGCGCGCCCCGACGGGGCCGGTCTGCGCCCGATCGAAGAGGTTCCCGCCGCCGACATCGTGGCCTTCGGTCACCGCTATGAACGGCTGGCGCGTGCCCTCGCGCCGAACTCCCCGCAGCTGGTCGACAAATCGATCCAGACCTACGGGTTCCTGCCGTTGATCCGCCGCGCCCTGCCCAATGCGCGCATCATCGTGGTGCGCCGCGATCCGCGCGACACGCTGCTGTCGATCTACAAGAACGTGTTTCCCGCCGGCCTGCACGGCTATGCCTACGATCTGAAGGATCTGGCGGAATTCTACACCCTCTTCGACGGCATGATCGGCTTCTGGCGCGATCTGGTGCCCGACTGGTTCACCGAGATGCATTACGAGGATCTGATCGCCGACCCCGACGCCGCCAGCCGCCGCCTGATCGCGGCGGCGGGGCTGGCGTGGGAAGACGCCTGCCTGTCCTATCGCGACAACGCTCAGACGGTCCGCACGCTCAGCCTGTTCCAGGTGCGCCAGCCGATCTATAAATCGTCGCTGAAGGCCTGGCAGAGGTATGAGGACGAATTGCAGCCGATGTTGAAGGCACTGGAACGGAAAGGGCAGTGATGGGATTGCAGGAGATCAAGGACCGCATCCGCGCCGAGGAAGAGCGGACAGGCCGACCCGCGGGCGCCACCGAGTTGATTGCAGTGTCCAAGGTGCAGCCGCTGGAACGGGTCGTCGCGGTGCTGGAAGAGGGCCACAGGGTCTTCGGTGAAAACCGCGTGCAGGAGGCCGTGGGCAAATGGCCCGGCCTGCGCGACCGCTTCGACGGGGTGCAGCTGCATATGATCGGGCCGCTTCAGACGAACAAGGCGCGGCAGGCGATGGAACTGTTCGACGCGATCCATTCGCTGGACCGGCCCAAGCTGGCGAGCACGCTGGCCCGCCTGTCGCAGGAACGGGGCCGTTGCCCGGATCTCTTCGTGCAGGTCAACACCGGAGAGGAGTCGCAGAAGGCCGGCGTTCTCCCCGATCAGGCGGATGGCTTCATCGCGGAATGTCGCGCGCTCGACCTGCCGCTGCGCGGGCTGATGTGCATCCCCCCCGCGCAGGAAGAGCCCGCGCTGCATTTCGCGCTGCTGGCCAAGATCGCGGCGCGCAACGGGCTGGACGGTCTGTCGATGGGCATGAGCGGCGATTTCGAGCGCGCCATCGCCCAGGGCGCCACGCATGTGCGCGTCGGCTCGGCCATCTTTGGCGACCGCGACGCGGGCTAGGCGCCCCGCCGCGCCAGCGCGGGCGGCACGATCAGCCGGGTGCCGGGGGGGGCCGCGCGCGCGATTTGCAGCAGCGTCGCGGGGTCGAAGGCCACGCAGCCCTCTGTCGGGTGTCCCGGCTTGCGCCAGCGGTGCACGAAAATGGCCGACCCCAGACCGGGGCGGGCGAGGGGCCAGTTCCAATCCGTCAGCAGCACCAGATCGTAAAGCGGATCCGCCCGGCGAAGCCGTTCGTGGCCAAACCCATGTGGTGCGCGCACGGCGGTGTTATACTGCGGATCGGCGCTGTCGTCGGACCACAGATCGTACAAGCCGATGGGGCGCGCCCAGGGCGCGGGCTGGGCCATCCGGTCGGGGCGGTACAGCGTGCCGACGATGCGCAGCACGCCCGCGGGTGTCGCGCCATCGCCTTCGCGCTTTTGCGTCGTGACGCCGCCACGTCCGATCGCGCAGGGATGGCGCTGCCCGAGAAACCGGCAGCCCGTCGGCGTCAGGACGAGATCGCCGCTCCGCGCGGTCACAGCAGATGCCCGGACTTGTCGGCCTTGGTGCGCAGGTAGCCGCTGTTATGCGGGTTCAGCCCGACCTTCAACGGCACCCGCTCGGTCACCGTGATGCCCTGGCTTTCCATCATCGCGACCTTTGCGGGGTTGTTGGTCAGCAGCCGCACCGCGGAAAATCCCAATGCCGACAGGATCGCCGTGCCGATGCGGAAATCGCGCTCGTCATCCTCGAACCCCAGGCGGTGGTTGGCCTCGACCGTGTCGAAGCCCTGATCCTGCAGCGAATAGGCGCGCATCTTGTTGGCCAGCCCGATCCCGCGGCCCTCCTGGTTGAGGTAAAGCAGGATGCCGCTGCCCTCCGTGCCCATCTGCGCCAGCGCTCCGCGCAGCTGCGGGCCGCAGTCGCATTTCAGCGACCCCAGCAGATCGCCGGTGAAACAGGCCGAATGCAGGCGGCACAGCACCGGGCGGTCGCGATGCGGCGTGCCGATCTGGATGGCATAATGTTCCTCGCCGCCGTCGTCGGGGCGAAACACATGCAGCCGGCCGGCCTCGGACACCGCCAGCGGCAGGCGCGCGTCCACCACCTTGTTGAGCGGGCTGAAGGCCGTCAGCGCCGCCGCTGCGGCATCGGCGTCGAGCAGGGTCAGGTCGTGCTCCGCCGCGAACCCGGCCCCGTCCGGCAGCGCGACGACCAGCGCCGCGGGCAGGAGCCGCGCGGATTTGGCAAGCGTCAGCGCAATGCGGTGCAGCGTGGCCGAGCCATCCCGCAGGGTGCGGAACGGCCCCTTCATGGGGCTGCGAAGGTCGTCAGCGGGGTCGGTCACCGCCAGCAGCCAGCCAAGCGCCGCGTCGTCGGGCACCGCGATGCGGGCCAGATCGCCGTCGTAGGCCCGCGCCTTGAGCGTGGAGGCACGCCAGTTGGTGACCGCCAGGACCAGCGGCAGGCCCAGCCTGCGTAGCGCGGTATAACTGTCGGCATGCAGTGTCTCCGCCGCGGCGATCAGCACGCTGCCGTCGCGCCCGGAAAGCACCACGGGCACGCCCATGCGCAAATCGCCCCGCGCGCGGGCCAACATCTGGGTCATGTCCGGGCGCAGGCTCATGCCCGCGGTTCTGGGCGAAAACGCTTCCGAGATCCAGAGCCGAATTCCGCGGCCACGCCTTCAAACGTGAAACAAATCCCCCGAATTCGACACGAGCCCGTGAAATCATTGCAGTAAACCTTGCTGTGATCGGGCGGGGCGGACATCTCTGGTCGTGACACCGGAATTTGATGACGCCGGACGCGGGCGCGACTCCCGCGCGACGGCGCCGCAGCCAGGAGGGACCGAATGAACACGCTCAAACGCCTATTGCTGGTCGATGACGACGACGATCTGCGCGAGGCCCTGTCGGAGCAGCTTGTGATGACCGAGGACTTCGACGTGTTCGAGGCCGACAACGGCCATCACGCGATGGAAAAGGTCAAGGCCGGTCATTACGATCTGGTCATCCTGGATGTGGGCCTGCCCGACACCGACGGCCGCGAACTATGCCGCCTGATGCGAAAGCAGGGGGTGAAATGTCCGGTCTTGATGCTGACGGGCCATGACAGCGACAGCGACACGATCCTGGGCCTCGATTCGGGCGCCAACGACTACGTGACGAAGCCTTTCAAGTTTCCCGTCCTGCTGGCCCGCATCCGCGCGCAGCTGCGCCAGCACGAACAGTCCGAGGATGCGGTCTTTCAGCTTGGACCCTACACGTTCAAACCCGCGATGAAGATGTTGACCGACGCGTCCGACCGCAAGATCCGCCTGACCGAAAAGGAAACCAATATCCTGAAATTTCTCTACCGCGCCTCCGAAGGGGTCGTGGCGCGCGAGGTTCTGCTGCATGAGGTCTGGGGCTACAACGCGGGCGTCACCACCCATACGCTCGAGACCCATATCTACCGGCTGCGCCAGAAGATCGAGCCGGACCCCTCCAACGCGCGGCTGCTGGTCACCGAAAGCGGCGGCTATCGGCTGGTCGCGTGAAACCCCGGCCCCCGATTTTCCTCGATGCGCGACGCGCGCCCGCGGCTTTTCGCGCGCCTCGGACGCAGCCGCGCGCGAATTCAGCCGCGGGATGGAACCGATCGCGGAAACCTGCGTTGCATCTCCAGACCCGCGCGTGCCTGGGTTAAGCACGTTTCTCCCCGTTGGACTGGCCCGGCCTTGTGCCGGGCCTTTTTTTCATGTGATCAGGGGGAAAGGAGACTGCGAATGCCATTCACCCTCGCCACCTGGAACATCAACTCCGTCCGCCTGAGAGAGCCGATCGTCTGCCGCCTGCTGGAGCAGGAGGCCCCGGACGTGTTGTGCCTTCAGGAATGCAAGTCGCCGGTCGACAAGATCCCGCTCGAGCGGTTCCGCGAGCTGGGCTACCGCTACATGATCGCGCGCGGGCAGAAGGGCTACAACGGCGTGGCCATCCTGTCGCGCCTGCCGATGGAAGACGCGGGCGACCGGGATTATGCGTCGCTGGGCCATGCGCGCCATGTCGCGGGGCGCCTGGAAAACGGTGTGACGATTCACAATTTCTACGTGCCCGCCGGTGGCGATGTGCCCGACCGCGAGGTCAACGTGAAGTTCGGCCAGAAACTCGATTACCTGACCGAGATGCGCGACGCCTTTCACGCGGACCGGCCCGCGCGGTCGATCATGGTGGGCGATCTGAACATCGCCCCGCGCGAAGACGACGTCTGGGACCACAAGAAACTGCTCAAGGTCGTCAGCCACACCCCGGTGGAGGTCGAGCATCTGGCGCAGACGCAGGACGCGGGGCGCTGGGTCGACATCACCCGGCAGGATGTGCCCGAGGGGCAGCTTTACAGTTGGTGGTCGTATCGCGCGCGCGACTGGGACGCGGCCGACAAGGGGCGGCGGCTGGATCATGTCTGGGCGACGCCCGATATTTCCGCCGCGGCGCATGGCTCGCGCGTGCTGCGCGACGCGCGGGGCTGGGAAAAGCCGTCCGATCATGCGCCGGTCTTCGCCAGTTTCGACCTCTAGGGGCGCGCGGTCGCAGACGCCGCGCCTCCGATGCCCGCTTTCAAGGACAGGCGGCCGAAACCCGCCCCGGGCCGAATTTGTCGCGCGGGCGGGACACACGCTTTGACAAGCGCGGTGTCGCCTCACATATAAGGTCGGAAACCGGAAGGAAGAATGACATGCTGGAACTGGGCGGCGGAAACGGGGCCACGACCTCCGATAGCGATCTGATCAAGGACACCACCGAAGCGAGCTTCATGCAGGATGTGGTCGAGGCGAGCGACCAGGTCCCCGTGATCGTCGATTTCTGGGCACCCTGGTGCGGGCCATGCAAGACGCTGGGTCCGGCGCTGGAAAGCGCGGTCAAGCAAGCCAAGGGCCGGGTGAAGATGGTGAAGGTCGATGTGGACCAGAACCAGCAGATCGCGGCGCAGCTGCGCATCCAGTCCATCCCCACCGTCTATGCCTTTCACAAGGGGCAGCCTGTCGACGGCTTTCAGGGCGCTGTCGCCCAATCCGAGATCAAGGCTTTCGTCGACCGCGTCGCGGCGCTGGCCGGTGACGGCGAAGACGACGGGCTGGCCGAAGCCATCGCCGCGGCAGAGCAGATGCTGGAAGAGGGCGCCGCCGTCGACGCCGCCCAGACCTTCGCCGCCATTCTGGGCGAGGAGCCCGAAAACGCCGCAGCCTACGGCGGGCTGATCCGTGCGCATCTGGCGATGGATGAGGTGGATCATGCCGAAAGCCTGCTGAATGCCGCCCCCGCCGCCATCGCAAACGCCGCCGAGATCGAGGCCGCCCGCGCGCAGATCGCGCTGCTGCGGCAGGCGGCCGACGCGGGCCCGGTGGCCGATCTGAGCGCCAGGGTGGAGGCCGATCCCGACGATCACGCCGCCCGGCTGGAGCTGGCCACGGCGCTGCACGCCAGCGGACGTGTGCAGGAGGCGGTGGATCATTTGCTGGAACTGTTCCGCCGCGACCGCGAGTGGAACGACGGCGCCGCCAAGACGCAGCTTTTCACCATATTCGACGCGCTGAAACCGCAGGACCCCATCGTCCTGAACGGGCGTCGCAGGCTTTCGTCGATGATCTTTGCCTGACGCCGCCGCGAGGCTACATTGATGCCATGATGACGCACATTGATCTGCCAGACACCATCCCGGTGTTTCCCCTTCCCGGCGCATTGATGTTGCCGCGGGCGCGTCTGCCTCTGCATATCTTCGAGCCGAAGTATCTGGCGATGCTGGACGACACGATGAAGACGTCGCACCGGCTGATCGGAATGGTGCAGCCGATGGAAACCCCCGGCGGTTCGGGCGCGCGCCGCCTGCACCGCGTGGGATGCGCCGGTCGGCTGACCGGGTTTTCCGAAACCGAGGACGGGCGCTACATGATCACGCTCAGCGGCGTGTCGCGCTATCGCATCGAGGCCGAGCAGACGGGCTTCACGCCCTATATGCGCGCAGATGTGTGCTGGGATGGGTTCGAGCGTGACCTGGGCCCGGTCGAGGAAGATCCCGATTTCGACCGCGGCAGGTTTCTGGACCTGCTCAACCGCTATTTTTCGGCCAATGCGCTGTCCACCGACTGGGACAGCCTGAAGGAGGCCGAAGACGAGCTGCTCATCAACTCGCTGTCGATGCTCTGCCCCTTCGAGACCGAGGAAAAGCAGGCCCTGCTCGAGGCGCCTTGCCTGAGCACGCGGCGCAAGACACTGTCCACGCTGATCGATTTTTCGCTGCGCGGCGGCAAGGCCGAGGAGATTTTGCAATGAGCCAGGACTTCGACCGCAGGATGCTGGAGGCGCTGGTCTGCCCCGTCACCCAGGCGACGCTGAGCTATGATGCGGAGCGGCAGGAGCTGATCTCTCGCGCGGCGCATCTGGCGTTTCCGATCCGCGACGGAATTCCGATCATGCTGCCCGACGAGGCACGCGAAACCCGGTAGCCGCCCCGCGGCAGGCGGAGGGCGATGCGCCCTCCCCCTTGGCAGCGCGCTACAAAGCCCGTCCCTGCATCAGCCGCGGCAACTCGCCCGTCAGACCGGCGGCCTCGCGGATGAACCCGCGTCGCAGGCCGGGCAGGGCGTTGACCGCCCCCAACCCCAGATCGCGCAGCCCTCGCAGAAGGGGGTTGTCGTTGGAAAAGAGCCGGTTGAACCCATCCGTCGCCAGCGCCAGGGTCGTGGCGTCGAACCTGCGCCACTGCTGATAGCGCGCCAGGGTGAGCGGGCTGGCGAAATCCTCGCCCCGGCGGTGGGCGTCGATCAGAACCTCGGACAGGGCGGCGACATCGCGCAGCCCCTGGTTCAGGCCCTGACCCGCCAGCGGGTGCACCGCATGGGCGGCATCGCCCACCAGCGCAAGGCGATCGGCCACCATCGCATTGGCCAGCGACAGGCCCAGCGGATAGGAAAACCGCTGCCCGGCAAGATCGATCCGGCCCAGAAAATCCCCGAAGCGCGGCCGCAGCACCGCCAGGTAATTCTCCTGCGTAAGGGCGTTGATCCGTTCGGCGCGCCCGGCGCTTTCCGTCCAGACGATGGAGGAACGGTTGCCGCGCAGCGGCAGCACCGCCAACGGCCCCTGCGGCATGAAGAACTGATGCGCCGTCGCGGCGTGGTCGCGTTCATGCGCGATGGCGCAGACCAGCGCGGTCTGGCCGTAGGTCCAGCCGGTGCGCCGGATGCCCGCCCGCCGCGCGGTGCCGCTGTTGCGCCCGTCGCTGCCGATCAGCAACCGGGCGCGCAGCACCTCGCCATCCGCAAGGGTGATCTCGACCCCCGCGGCATCGACGGCCTGATCCACCACCTGTCGGCCGGTCAGATGCGTGATCCCCTTGCACCCGGCCACGGCGCGCAGCAGGGCAGGGCGCTGGTGGCGATCCTCGATCATGTGGCCCATCGGGCCTTCCTCGATCTCGGCATGATCGAAATGCAGCGACAGGGGGGAGGGGCCTTCGCCCGCGCGCCCGTCGCTCGCCGTGATCTTCAGGATCGGCTGGCTGTCCTCCTGCACGACCTGCCACAGCCCCAGCGCGCGCAACATGCGGGTGGTTGCCAGCGCCAGCGCATAGCTGCGCCCGTCGAAATCGGCGGCTCTCTTGCCATCGTCGTCCGGCGCGTCGTGCGGCGTGTCGTCCGGCGTGTCGTGCGGCGCGGGTTTCTGCGCGTCTATGAGCGTGACCGACAGCCCGCTGCCCGCCGTGGCAAGCGCCAGAACCATGCCGTTCAGGCCGCCGCCGACGATGGCGAGATCCGTCCGGTCGCGTGAGGTCGTATCGGCAATGCCGCGCGTGAGAATATCCATACCGACAAATATGACTTGCGGCACGGGATTGTCCATGCGTTGGCCAGCGTCTACCGTTCGGCGCAACATGTGGCAACGCAGCGAGGGGGCAACGGCATGTCGGACGCTTGGCTTTGGGACAGCGCATCGGATCTGGGGCGCGGCATCGACGCGGGCCGCATCGACCCGGTGGCGTTGACGGATGTTTATCTGGAGGCCGCGGCCGAGCACGCCGATCGCGACCGCATCTATGCCCGCCTTACCCCCGGGCGCGCCCGGGCGGAGGCCCGCGCCGCCCGGACCCGCGCGCGCGCGGGCCAGCGCCGGGGCCTGCTGGACGGGGTGCCCGTATCCTGGAAGGACCTGTTCGACACCGCGGGGGTCGCCACGGAGGCAGGCTCCGCGCTGCTGGCGGGCCGGGTGCCCGCGCATGATGCGGCCGCGCTGCGTCAGGCGACCTCGGCGGGGCTGGTCTGCCTCGGCAAGACGCATATGTCCGAGCTGGCGTTTTCCGGCCTCGGGCTGAACCCGGTGACCGGCACGCCGCCCAACCGCAACGATCCCGCCGCCGTGCCCGGCGGGTCGTCTTCGGGGGCTGCGGCCTCGGTCGCGTTCGGGGTGGCGGCGGCGGCGGTGGGGTCCGACACGGGCGGGTCCGTGCGCATCCCGGCCGCGTGGAACGACCTTGTCGGGTTGAAAACCGGACTTGGCCGCATCGACGCGACCGGCAGCGTCGCGCTGTGCGAGAAATTCGACACCATCGGGCCGCTTTGCCGCACCGTCGAGGATGCCGCCCACATGCTGGCCGCGCTGGAGGGCGGGCATGCCGCGGATCTGCGCGGCGCGACACTGTCGGGCGTGCGTCTGATGGTGCTGGAAACGGTCGCGATGGAGGATCTGCGCGACGCCCCCGCCGCAGGGTTCGAGCGCGCGGTGCAAGCCTTGCAGACGGCGGGCGCCACGGTCACGCGTCGCGCCATCCCGGAGATCGCCGAGGCGGTCGCGATGTCCGGCATCCTATTCACGAGCGAGGCCTACGCCATCTGGCGCGACGTGATCGAGGCCGCCCCCGAAAAGATGTTCCCGCGCATTCTCGAGCGCTTTCGCAGCGGCGGCGCATTCTCCGCCGCCGATTACGTGACCGCCTGGCGCAGGCTGGAGCAGATCCGCGCGATCTATCGCGCGCGGACCGCCGGGTTCGACGCGGTCATCATCCCGACCGCGCCCAACATGCCGCCCGAGGTCGCGCGGCTGACGTCCGACGCCGATTACTTCGTGGCGGAAAACCTGATGACCCTGCGCAACACCCGGATCGGCAACCTGATGGGCGGGGCCAGCCTGACGCTGCCCACAGGCCTGCCCTCGACCGGCATCCTGTTTCTCGGCGGGGCAGGGGAGGAGGAGCGGCTGCTGCGCCTCGGCGCCGCCGCCGAAGCCGCGCTGCGCTGATCGGGCCAAAAAAGCAACAGGGCCGCTGTGTGCCCCTCCTTCGGCCGGGGGTTTTTCTGGACCCCCCGCGGTTAGCTGGTTATCCTGTTGTCAAACGGGGCGAAATGATCCCGATACATGAGGCATAGATGGTTTTCCCTGAGCGGTTTTCTAACCTGCCGGCTTATGCATTTCCGCGCCTGCGGAGCCTGCTGGACGCCCATGCGCCCGGCGGCTCTGTCGTGCACATGACCATTGGCGAGCCGCGGCACGCGTTCCCCGACTGGGTTGGTCAGGTTGTTGCGGACAATGCGGCCGATTTCGCGAAATATCCCCCGAACGAGGGGAGCGACGGGTTGCGTGCGGCAATGTCCGGCTGGGTCGCGCGCCGCTATGGTGTCACGCTTGACCCGGACCGTCAGCTTGTGGCGCTGAACGGCACGCGCGAGGGGCTGTTCAACGCCTGCCTGGCGCTCTGTCCCGAGACCGTGGGCGGGCGCAAGCCCGTCGTGCTGACGCCCAACCCGTTCTATCAGGTCTATGCCGTCGCCGCGCTGGCGAGCGCGGCGGAGCCTGTCTTTGTGCCGGCCACCGCGCAGACCGGGTTTCTGCCGGATTACGCGGCGCTGCCCGCCGAGGTTCTGGACCGGACGGCGGTGGCCTATATCTGCTCTCCGTCCAATCCGCAGGGCGCGGTAGCGTCGCCGGGCTATTGGGCCGATCTGATCGCGCTGGCCGAAAAGCACGATTTCCGGATCTTCGCGGATGAGTGCTATTCCGAGGTCTACCGCGACACCCCGCCCATGGGCGCGTTGCAGGCCGCCGCACAGGCGGGCGCGGATCCCGAACGGGTCGTGATCTTTCATTCGCTGTCCAAACGTTCCAACCTGCCGGGGTTGCGGTCGGGATTCGCGGCGGGCGGCCCCCGGAGCATCGAGCGGATCAAGCAGCTGCGTGCCTATTCCGGCGCGCCGCTGCCCCTGCCGCTTCAGGCCGTGGCCGAACGCGCCTGGCAGGACGAGGCGCATGTCGAGCAGAGCCGCGCGCGCTATCGTGCGAAATACCGGATCGCGGATGAGGTCCTCGGCGGGGTTGCGGGCTATTCCGCGCCGCAGGCGGGTTTTTTCCTGTGGTTGCCGGTGCGCGACGGCGAGGAGGCCGCGCTGCGCCTGTGGCGGCAGACCGGCGTGCGGGTGCTGCCCGGCGCCTATCTGAGCCGGGACGTCGACGGTGAAAATCCGGGCGCGGGCTACATCCGCGTGGCGATGGTGGCGGAAGAACAAGAAATGCAGCGCGGACTGATTGCGATCCGCGACTGCCTCTACGATTGAGGAAAAGGAACATGGCATCTTATCAGGCACGTCCGCGCGACCCGCTGCTGGACCGCAACACCCAGGCCGCGCTGGAGCGGCGCGGCAAGGAATTGCTGGGTCTGGGGCTGGTTGCGGTCGGCGTCTTCGTGGCCCTGATCCTTGCCACCTATGTGCCCGAAGATCCAAGCTGGCTGTCGGCCACCGACGCGCCGGCGCAGAATATCTTTGGCCGTTTCGGGGCTTCGATCGCCTCGCCGTTGTTCGTGATCGTCGGCTGGGGCGGCTGGGCGATCGCGCTGACCTTTTTCGTCTGGGGCATCCGCTTCGTGCTGCACAAGGGCGAGCAGCGCGCGCTGAGCCGCGCCATCTTTGCACCGATCGCCATAGCCCTGGCGTCGATCTACGCCTCGACCCATGTTCCCGATGCGGGCTGGACGCATTCGTTCGGATTGGGGGGGCTTTTTGGCGACACGGTGCTGGGCGCCGTGCTGGGCGTCACGCCGATCAGCGCCACCTTCGGGCTGAAGATGCTGTCGCTGCTGTTCGGCGCGGCAATGATCGCGATGGCTTTTTTCGTGCTGGGCTTCACCTGGGAAGAGCTGCGGCGTCTGGGCCGCTGGATGCTGGTCGGGTTCATCCTGACCTATGCCAATTTGCTGAGCCTTTTCGCGCGGCTGGGCGGTGGGGCTGCGTCGGCGGCAACGCAGATGAATGCACGCCGCAACGAGCGGCGCGCCGCGCGGGTCAGCCATGACTACGACGATTACGACGATTGCGATGAGGACGAGCTGATCGAGGATGAGGCGCAGGGCTACCCCGGCGAGGCGGAGCGCAAGCCCGGCCTGCTGTCGCGCCTGCCGTCGCTGGTGCGCCGCAGCGCCGCGCCGACCGAACCCGCGCTGGAACCCGAACTGGTAGAGCCGCCGGTCAGCCGGGCCGCGCAGTCGGTCGATCAGCCGAGCGATGACCGCATCAAGGAAAAGATCGCCAGCGTCATCAAAAGCCGTGTTCGGCGGTCGTCGGGCGGCGGCGCCCTGCGGGCCGAGCCGCCCGTGGTCAGCGCCACGCGCCACCGCCAGGGCCGTGCGCCCTTGATCGCCGGCAGGCCTGCCGCCGATGCGGCCGCGGCCGTGTCGGGACCGCAGGACATGGCGTTTTCGCCCGAGCATTCCGACGAGTGGCGCGCCTGGAACGACGATGAGGCCGAGATCCTGCGCGACCGGGAGGAAGACGCCTCCGCCGAGGGCTACGGGAGCTTCGGCACCTTTGACGAGGGTGCGGCCTATGACGGGGACCATGATGAGGGTCGCGGTGCCCGTTACCAGGACGGTCTGAGCGACGACCGCCCCGACGCGGGCGCCGGTTCCGGCCGCCGGTTCTCGGGCAAGGTCGAACGCGGCCCGCTGCCCGAGGGCGTGTCGCCGACCGCCGCCGCGTCGGCGGCCCCGCCGGCGCCGCAGATGGCGCGCCCCCCCTCCCCTGCCGCGGCGCGCAGTGTCGTTCAACATGCGCCCAGGCGTCGGGCCCAGCCCAGCCGCCGCGCGACGGCCGAGGCCCAGCCCGATCTGCGCTTCGACGAGGCCGAAAGCACCGCCTATGAGCATCCCCCCCTGTCGCTGCTGACCAGCCCCGATGAGATCGAGCGGCTGCACCTTTCCGACGAGGCGCTGGAAGAAAACGCGCGGATGCTGGAATCGGTGCTGGACGACTATGGCGTGAAGGGCGAGATCGTGTCGGTCCGGCCCGGCCCCGTCGTCACCATGTACGAACTGGAACCCGCGCCGGGCCTCAAGGCCAGCCGCGTGATCGGCCTGGCCGACGATATTGCCCGGTCCATGTCGGCGCTGTCGGCGCGCGTGTCGACCGTGCCGGGCCGGTCGGTCATCGGCATCGAGCTGCCCAATGCGCAGCGCGAAAAGGTCATGCTGCGGGAAATCCTGTCGCACCGCGACTTCGGCGACGGCAAGCAAAGCCTGCCGCTGGCGCTGGGCAAGGACATCGGCGGCGCGCCGGTGGTGGTCAACCTGGCAAAGATGCCGCACCTGCTGATCGCGGGGACGACCGGATCGGGCAAATCGGTGGCGATCAACACGATGATCCTGTCGCTGCTCTACAAGCTGACGCCCGATGAATGCCGCCTGATCATGATCGATCCCAAGATGCTGGAACTGTCGGTCTATGACGGCATCCCGCATCTGCTGAGCCCTGTCGTCACCGACCCGAAAAAGGCGGTCGTCGCCCTGAAATGGGTGGTGGGCGAGATGGAGGATCGTTACCGCAAGATGTCCAAGATGGGCGTGCGCAACATCGAGGGCTACAACGGCCGTGTGCGCGACGCGCTGGCCAAGGACGAGATGTTCAGCCGCACCGTGCAGACCGGGTTCGACGACGACACCGGCGAGCCGGTGTTCGAGACCGAGGAATTCCAGCCCGAGGTGCTGCCCTTCATCGTGGTCGTCGTCGATGAGATGGCCGATCTGATGATGGTCGCCGGCAAGGAGATCGAGGCCTGCATCCAGCGCCTGGCGCAGATGGCGCGGGCGAGCGGTATCCACCTGATCATGGCCACGCAGCGGCCTTCGGTCGATGTGATCACCGGCACGATCAAGGCGAACTTTCCCACCCGGATCAGCTTTCAGGTGACCTCGAAGATCGACAGCCGCACCATTCTGGGCGAGCAGGGCGCCGAGCAGCTGCTGGGCATGGGCGATATGCTCTACATGGCGGGCGGCTCGCGGATCGTGCGTGTGCACGGGCCTTTCTGTTCCGACGAGGAGGTCGAGGAGATCGTCAATTACCTCAAGGATTTCGGCCCGCCGGAATATGTGGGCGGTGTCGTGGACGGTCCCGACGACGACAAGGAAAGCGATATCGACCTCGTGCTGGGGCTTGGCGGGAACACCGACGGCGAGGATGCGTTGTACGACACTGCTGTCGCCATCGTCATCAAGGATCGCAAATGTTCCACGTCCTACATCCAGCGCAAGCTGGCCATCGGCTACAACAAGGCCGCGCGGCTGGTCGAGCAGATGGAGGAGGAGGGCCTCGTGAGCGCCGCCAACCATGTCGGCAAGCGGGAGATCCTGGTGCCCGAGCAGTCCTGAGCCTATCTCGCGTTTGTGAGACGGGCGAAGGTGACACGGCCCGCAAGCAAACTTAGGTAGGGTGTATGACAACACGACGCGCATTGATGATCGGGGCCCTCGGCGTAATCGCCGCCGGTCCCGCTTTCGCCGCCAAGATCCCGCTCGGGACCTTGTCGCAGTACCTCAACGGCATGACGACCGTGCAGGGCAAGTTCACCCAGATCAACGGGGACGGCACGATCAGCACCGGGCAGCTGTACCTTCAGCGGCCGGGGCGCATCCGCTTCGACTATGACGCGCCCAACAAGAGCCTGGTGATGGCGGGCGGCGGTCAGGTGGCGGTGTTCGATCCGAAATCGAATGTGCCGCCCGATCAGTTCCCGCTGTCGCGCACGCCGCTCAGCATCATCCTGGCGCCCAATGTGGACCTGTCGCGTTCCGGCATGGTGGTGGCGCATTCTTCCTCCGGCGCCAAGACCACGGTAACCGCGCAGGATCCCGCGCATCCCGAATACGGCAACATCCAGCTGGTCTTCACCAACGATCCCGTCGAGCTGCGGCAATGGGTGGTGACCGACAATACCGGGTCGAAGACCACGGTGGTGCTGGGCGACATGAAGCGCGGCGGCTCGATCGGCGCCAGCAAGTTCAACATCCCGCAGGAGATCAACGCCCGTATGGGCGGCTGACGGCAATCCGGCAATGCATGGCATCGGTGCGAAAGGGACGAGAGATTCCTCGTCCCTTTTTCATCTGCTCCGCGCAGCTGGTCGCGTTGCGCACTGAGCCCCGGTCAGACGCGTCCGCAGGCCCGAAGCTGGGCGTCGTAGGTCGCCGCGCGCACCGCCAGCCCGTCGGCCACCCGCATGAGCCAGGGTTTGGCGTTGTAGCTGCCGCGGGAATAGCCGGTCCGGCCCTCGTGGTAGGCGAGGTACTGGTTGCGCGTGTCATATTTCGGAATGCCGATGCGCGCCGCCGACTGGTTCATGTACCAGCCGATGAAATCCGTCGCGTCGTCGATGTCGTGGCGTTTGGCCCGGCGATTGCCGGTTTCTTCCCTGTACTCATCCCATGTCGCATCCAGCGCCTGCGCATAACCATAGGCCGAGGATTGCCGCCCCATCGGAATGACGCCGAGCGAATAGCGCAGCGGCGTTCGCGCGTCGCCGATGAACTTGGATTCCTGATAGATCGTCGCCATCTGTACGGCGACGGGGATGCCCCATTTTCGTTCCGTGCGTTTCATCGCCCTCAGATAGACGGGGCGCTCACGAACGATCGAACAGGCATTTTCCAGATTGGACGGCGGGGAATAGCTGGGCGAGGAACATGCCGCCAACACCAATAAAACCGCCAGCCGGTAAACTCTTCTCATAGCCTCAACCACATTTTTTGTTTTGTGACAGACTAACCCAAGTTCGATCTTAACGAAAACAGAATCCGTGGAGGGAACACTTTCGTGTCAGATCGCGGCTTCGGCGTGGCGGCCCCGCACGAGGGCGGTGGCGCGGCCGGACCCTTCACTGTCGGCCCCGCCTTCACAGACTGTTTCCTTGAGTTCCCGGCTGATGTAATGGACAGCGAACGTCAAATCGGGCTAAATTATGTTCTGTGGGAGTGTGTCGTGAATGCTTAAGTCGAACGCGAAATACCATCTTGGTCAAATCGTCCGACACCGCAAACATCCGTTTCGCGGCGTGGTTTTCGATGTCGACCCGCGGTTTTCCAACACAGAGGAATGGTATGACGCCATCCCCGAAGACAGCCGACCCCGCCGGGATCAGCCGTTTTACCATCTTCTGGCCGAGAATGAGCAAAGCTATTATGTCGCCTACGTGTCAGAGCAGAACCTTTTGCCCGACACCACGGGCGAACCTGTCACCCACCCGGACCTGGAAGATCTGTTCGGCGATTTTCAGGACGGTCGGTATCCGCTTCACTTCCAGCTGAATTAGGCTTTCTCGACCGGGGCGCCCTGATCGCGCCACGCGTTGAAGCCGCCTTCGATCTCGGCCACGTTTTCCACGCCCATGCCGCGCAGCGTGTCGGCCGCCAGCGCGGAACGCCAGCTTGACGCGCAGAACAGCACCAGACGCTTGCCGTCCGCCAGCAGGGCGGGCTTGTGGTAGGGGCTTTCGGGGTCGATCCAGAATTCCAGCATGCCGCGTGGGGCGTGATAGGCGCCGGGCACCCGGCCTTCGCGGTCAAGCTCGCGGATGTCGCGAATGTCCAGCAGCAGGGCCTCGCCCGCCTCGGCCTGTTTGCGGGCCTCTTCCACGGAAAGCGACGTGATGCGTGATTTCGCATCTCGGACCATGGTTTTTACAGGTGTTATCGTCATGTTCAGTACCCCAATGCGCAGCCGTCCTTGCGCGGGTCGGATGCCCCGTGCAACGTGCCTGTTTCCCTGTCGATGCGGATCGCCTGAGCCCCTCCAATGGGGGCGTCGGGAACCTCGATCCGGTGGCCCATCTCGGCCAGTTTGCTGTGAACCTCGGGGGCATAGCCCCGCTCGATCTTCAATACGCCATTGTCGGAGAAACAGCGCGGTGCATCAAGCGCCGCCTGCGGTTCCAA
>NZ_JBRBUA010000017.1:0-11360 GCF_052826345.1 Brevirhabdus sp.
CCATTGGCCCGCCTTGCCGCACTTGCCGATGCCGGGGTCAAGCGCGAGGTCATTGCCGATGGCGCGGATCTTCTTGAGTGCCGTGGCGCCGTCGCCGATCAGCGTCGCGCCCTTGACCGGCGCGCCGACCTTGCCGTTCTTCACCCGGTAGGCCTCGGTGCAGGAGAAGACGAACTTGCCGTTGGTGATGTCGACCTGCCCGCCGCCGAAGCCCACGGCATAGATGCCGTCCTTCAGCTCGGCCACGATATCGTCCGGCGCCGCATCGCCCGACAGCATGTAGGTGTTGGTCATCCGCGGCATCGGCGTGTGCGCATAGCTTTCGCGCCGCCCGTTGCCGGTGGGCGCAACCCCCATCAGCCGCGCGTTCTGGCGATCCTGCATGTAGCCCACGAGGATACCGTCCTCGATCAGCACGTTCTTGCCCGACGGCGTGCCCTCGTCATCGATGCTGATCGAGCCCCGGCGGTCGGGGATGGTGCCGTCGTCCAGCACCGTCACCCCCGGCGCGGCGACGCGCTGGCCCATCAGCCCGGCAAAGGCGGAGGTCTTCTTGCGGTTGAAATCGCCCTCCAGCCCGTGGCCGACGGCCTCATGCAGCAGGATGCCGGGCCAGCCGGCCCCCAGCGCCACGTCCATCACACCCGCGGGGGCGGGCTCGGTCTCGAGATTGACCAGCGCGATGCGCAGCGCCTCGCGCGTGACGTCCTGCCAATGGGCGGGGTCGATCAGCCCGGTCAGCAGCGTGCGCCCGCCGCCGCCCATGCCGCCCGACTCGCGGCGGCCGTTTTCCTCCACGATGACGGAGACGTTCAGCCGGGTCATCGGGCGGATATCGCTGGCGCGCAGCCCCTCGGGGCGCAGGATCTCGACCTCCTGCAGGGATGCCGCCACCGTGGCCGAGACCTGCACCACGCGGGGATCGAGCGCGCGGGCGAAGGCGTCTATCTCGCGCAGGGTGTCGATCTTGACCTGAAATTCCGCACCCTCCAGCGGATCGGCGTCGGTATAGAGCTTGCGGTTCGTCGCCTGGGGGGGCTGCGCCAAAGTGCCGCCGCCGACGCCCACCGCCAGTCGCGCGGTCTCGGCGGCACGCTTCAGCGCGGCCATGCTGATGTCGCTCGAATGGGCGTATCCGGCCGTCTCGCCGCGCACGGCGCGCAACCCGAAACCTTCCGACGCGTCATAGCTGGCGGTGCGCAGGCGCCCGTCGTCAAAGGAAAGAACCTCGGATCTGCGGCGTTCGAGAAACAATTCGCCATCGTCCGCCCCGGTTAGCGTGGCGCGCAGAACCGACAGCGCCTCATCTTCGTCCAGCGTTGTCTGGAAGGGGCGAAAGGCGGGCTGGGAAGAGGTCATGGCTGCTCCTGCGGGGCTGATGGCACATAAAATCACGCCGCAAGCGGCCGAATGCCGCAAGCGTTTCGCTTGTTCCTTTCTTCCTAATATGGTTTTTCCGTTCCAGGGAACAACGGGGGATTCCGCCAGCGCTGTAGATCCATCCAGCCAGGCGGCCACGACCGCGCCGAAAACAGGAAACGAACTATGAAACCAATGAGCCTAATTCGCGGCCTGTCTGCTGCGGCCTTCACCACACTGATGAGTTTGCCCGCGCTGGCGCAGGATCTGGAAATTCAGGGTCTGGAAACCGTGGGCAAGCCGCATCCGCTGGGGATCGCATTCCAGCCCGCGGCAACATCGCTCGCGCGCAACGTGCATTGGCTCGACAGTTTTCTGTTGGTGATCATCTCCGCGATCGTGCTTTTGGTCGTCGCGCTGATCTTTTTCGTGATCTTCCGCTACAACCGGAAATCGAACCCCGTTCCCGCGACCTTCACGCATAACTCGCCGATCGAGATCGCCTGGACGCTGATCCCCATCGTGATTCTGGTGATCATCGGGTCCTTCTCGCTGCCGGTGCTGTTCGACCAGCAGGAAATCCCCGAGGCCGACGTGACGATCAAGGCCACGGGCTATCAGTGGTACTGGGGCTATGAATACCCCGACGAGGGCTTCGGCTTCGACAGCTTCATGCTGCCGCGTGAGGATCTGGCCAGCTACGGCTACAATCCCGACGAATATCTGCTCGCCACCGATGCCGCGGTCGTCGTGCCGGTGGGCAAGACCGTCGTGGTGCAGGTGACCGGCGCCGACGTGATCCATTCCTGGGCGATGCCCGCATTCGGCGTCAAGCAGGACGGTGTTCCGGGGCGGCTGGCGGAACTGTGGTTCCGTGCCGACCGCGAAGGTGTATACTTCGGCCAGTGCTCCGAGCTTTGCGGCAAGGATCACGCCTATATGCCGATCACCGTCAAGGTCGTCAGCGAAGAGGCCTACGCCCAGTGGCTGACCGCCGCCAAGAACGAATACGCAGGCACCATGCCCAGCGTTAAGGTCGCTTCCAACTGACCGCGGAACGCGCGGGCGGCGGTATGACCGCCCGCACAAGCTTCGAAAGGCCGGACATGTCCGATACCACCATTCTTCCCCAGCGGGGCGAGGCGCATTTCGGCGATTACTTCGCCCTGCTCAAGCCGCGCGTGATGTCGCTGGTCGTGTTCACCGCGCTGGTGGGCCTGCTGGTGGCGCCGGTGTCGGTGCACCCGGTAGAGGCTTTCGCCGCGATCCTGTTCATCGCGATCGGGGGCGGTGCCTCCGGCGCGCTGAATATGTGGTGGGATGCGGATATCGACGCGGTGATGCGCCGCACGTCGGGCCGTCCCGTGCCCTCGGGCCGCGTGAGCCCCGGCGAGGCGCTTCAGATCGGGCTGTGGCTGTCGGGGTTCGCCGTCGTCATGCTGTTGCTGGCCGCCAATTCGGTGGCGGCGGGGCTGCTGGCGTTCACCATCTTTTTCTACGCCGTCGTCTACACGATGTGGCTCAAGCGGTGGACGCCGCAGAACATCGTCATCGGCGGGGCGGCGGGCGCGTTCCCTCCGATGATCGGCTGGGCCGTGGCCACGGGCGGCGTGTCGCTGGAATCGGTTCTGATGTTCACGCTGATCTTCATGTGGACGCCGCCGCATTTCTGGGCGCTGGCCCTGTTCATGAAGGACGACTATACCAATGCCGGCGTGCCGATGCTGACCGTGACCCACGGTCGCCGCGTCACCCGCCAGCATATCGCGATCTACACCGCGCTGCTGGTGCCGGTCGCGCTGGGGCTGGGTTTCACCAGCATCGGCGGGCCGCTCTACATGGCGGTCGCGCTGGTGATGAACGGGCTGTTCCTGGCCGGGGCCTGGCAGATCTGGAAGCGCGACGAGGCCGCGGCCGAGGCCGACCGCTACGCGACGGAGCGCAAGTTCTTCAAGCTTTCGCTGATCTATCTCTTCGTGCATTTCGGCGCGCTTCTGGGCGAGGCCGCTTTGCGCAGTATTGGCCTGGGGGGCTGGTGAAATGGCATTTGGCAAGGATCACGAACTGCATGAACGCCGATTTTCGCGCAACCTTTGGGTCGGCCTGCTGCTGACCGGATTCGTCGCGCTGGTGTTCGGCTTGACGGTCGTGAAGGTGACGCGCGAAGGCGAGGCCCGCCCGGCACCCGCAGCCGTCGCCGCTGACAGCGGCGCGTCGCCCGTCAAAGGCGCCTCGCAGGGGGCGATCCAATGAGCAGCACCAGCCCGGGCAAGACCGCCGCGATGCTGGTGGGCGTGGTGGTGACCATGGGCGCGCTGGCCTGGGCGTCGGTGCCGTTCTACAACTGGTTTTGCAAGGTCACGGGCTTCGGCGGGACGACCGCCACCGCCGACGCAGGTTCGGACCGCGTTCTCGACCGCACCATGACGATCCGTTTCGACGCCTCGCTGGAACGCGGTATGCCTTGGGAATTCAAGCCCGTGGTGCGTGAGATCGACCTGAAGATCGGCGAGACCGGCCTGGCGTTCTACGAGGCCTACAATCCCACCGACCGCGTCATCGCAGGTACGGCCAGTTACAATGTCGCGCCCTATGATGCAGGCGGATATTTCACCAAGATTGACTGTTTCTGCTTCACGGAACAGATCCTGCAACCCGGTGAGAGGGTCCAGATGCCCGTCACCTTCTACGTCGATCCCGAGATCGTGGAAGACCGCGACGCGAAATATGTCAAGCATATCACGCTGAGCTACACCTTCCATGAGACCGACCTGCCCGCGGACCAGGCCAGCCTGCCGCAGGCCCCCGCGAACCCAATAAACTGACGCCTCGAACGAGGGACCGAAATGGCGCATGAAAAAAATCACGACTATCATATCCTGGCCCCCAGTATCTGGCCGTTCTTCGGCGCGGTGGGCGGTTTCACCATGCTGTTCGGCGCGGTTCTGTGGATGCATTCCCAAGGGCCTTGGCTGTTCCTGATCGGCCTGGCGATGGTGCTTTACACCATGTTCGCATGGTGGTCGAACGTCATCACCGAAAGCCGCGAAGGCGACCACACGCCGGTCGTGCGCATCGGTTTGCGCTATGGCTTCATCTTCTTCATCATGTCCGAGGTGATGTTCTTCGCGGCCTGGTTCTGGAGCTTCTTCAAGCACGCGCTCTACCCGATGGCGACCTTCTCGGAAGGGCAGTGGCCGCCCCCCTCGATCGAAACCTTCGATCCCTGGCACCTGCCGCTGATCAACACGCTGATCCTGCTGTGCTCCGGTGCGGCGGCGACCTGGGCGCACCACGCGCTGGTGCATGAGAACAACCGCAAGGACCTGAAAATGGGTCTGATCCTGGCGATCGGCCTGGGCCTTCTGTTCACCTATTTCCAGGCCTATGAATACAGTCACGCCGCCTTCGGTTTCGCGGGCAATATCTACGGCGCCAACTTCTTCATGGCGACGGGCTTTCACGGCGCGCATGTGATCATCGGCACGATCTTCCTGTTCATCTGCCTGCTCCGGGTCTACCGGGGTCACTTCACCCCCGAAAAGCACATCGGTTTCGAGGCTGCCGCCTGGTACTGGCACTTCGTCGATGTGGTGTGGCTCTTCCTCTTCGCCTCTGTCTACATCTGGGGCGGCTGAGCAGGCGTTTCCCACGATCCAACGGTTCCGGCGCGCGCCGGTGCCGCACCCCGCTGGGGGTTCAGGGCCCCGGAGATTCTCCGGGGCTTTTCGTCTGAAAGGGGCAAGTGATGACCAAACGCATGATCGCGCCGCTGCTGTTCGGGCTGTGCGGCGCGGCGATCCTCATCGCGCTGGGGGTCTGGCAGATCCAGCGGATGGGCTGGAAGGAGGCGCAGCTGGCCGCGATCGAGGCGCGCATCTACGCCGCCCCCGTTCCGCTGCCCCTCGCACCCGATGCGGTGTCCGACAAATACCTGCCGGTGACGGTATCGGGCCGGCTGGTGGGGCCGGAAATCCACGTGCTGTCCTCCACGCGCTTTGCAGGGCCGGGCTACAGGGTGATATCTGCGCTCGACATGGGCGACCGGCGCATCCTGCTCGATCGCGGCTTCGTCCCCGAGGCCGAAAAGGACGCCCCGCGCCCGCAGGGCGGGCAGGTGAGCGTCGTGGGCAACCTGCACTGGCCGCAGGAAACCGACGGCTTCACCCCCAAGCCGGACCTGAAACGTAACATCTGGTTCGCGAGGGAGGTGGGCGCGATGGCGCGCGCGCTCGATACCGAGCCCGTGCTCGTGGTGGTGCGCGAGACCGCGCAGCCGCAGCCCGACGTGACCCCCGTGCCCGTCGGCACCGAGAGCATCCCGAACGATCACTTCCAATATGCGCTGACCTGGTTCTCGCTCGCGGCGGTGTGGCTGGGGATGACAGCCTTCCTTCTGTGGCGTATGAGGCAGAAGACCGACCGGAAGGCACAGCGATGAAATACATATCCACCCGCGGAACCGCGCCCGAGCTGAATTTCGAGCAGGCGATGCTGACAGGTCTGGCGCGCGATGGCGGGCTTTACGTGCCCGACACCATTCCCACGCTCAGCGCGTCCGAGATCGCGGCGCTGGCGGGGCTCGGCTATGAGGATGTGGCCTTCCGCGTCATGCGCCCCTTCGTCGATGACACCATCGACGACGCGGAATTCGCCGCGATCATCCAGCGCGCCTATGCGGGGTTCGGCCATCCCGCGCGCGCGCCGCTGGTGCAGCTCGACGCGAACCATTTCCTGCTGGAGCTGTTCCACGGCCCGACGCTGGCGTTCAAGGATTTCGCCATGCAGCTGATCGGCCAGCTGTTCCAGGCGGCGCTGGCCCGGCGCGGCGAGCGGGTGACGATCGTGGGCGCCACCAGCGGCGACACCGGATCGGCCGCGATCGAGGCGTTCCGCGGGCTCGACAATGTCGATGTGTTCATCCTCTACCCGCACGGCCGCGTGTCCGAGGTGCAGCGCCGCCAGATGACCACGCCCGCCGAGCCCAACGTCCATGCCATCGCCATCGACGGCGATTTCGACGACTGCCAGGCGGCGGTCAAGGACATGTTCAACGATTTCGCCTTTCGCGACGCGGTGCAGCTGGCGGGGGTCAATTCGATCAACTGGGCGCGGGTGCTGGCGCAGGTGGTCTATTACTTCACCTCCGCCGTGTCGCTGGGCGCGCCGCACCGCCCGGTCAGCTTTACCGTGCCAACGGGCAATTTCGGCGACGTCTTCGCAGGCTACATCGCCAAGCGGATGGGGCTGCCCATCGACCGGCTGATCGTGGCGACCAACCAGAACGACATCCTACACCGTACCCTGGCCACCGGCGCCCACATGAAGGAGGGGGTGACCCCCTCGATCAGCCCGTCGATGGATATCCAGGTCTCCTCGAACTTCGAGCGTGCGCTTTTCGATGTCTATGACCGCGACGGCGCCGCGGTGGCCCAGCAGATGGAGCAGCTGAAATCCGAGGGCGGGTTCACTGTCAGCCAAGGCGCGCTGGGGCGGCTGCGCGACAGCTTTGCCTCGGGCCGGGCGTCGGAGGCCGAGACCTCGGACACGATCCGCACGCTTTTCGCCAGCACTGGCGAGCTGCTGTGCCCGCATTCGGCGGTGGGCGTCAAGGTTGCGCGCGACCAGGGGCAGGGGGCGGTGCCGATGATCACGCTGGCCACCGCGCACCCGGCGAAGTTCCCCGATGCGGTCGAAGCCGCGACGGGCATCAGGCCGCCTCTTCCATCTCGCATGGCGGATCTGTATGAGCGTTCGGAGCGCGTGATTTCCGTGCCCAACGATCTGGCCGCGATTCAGTCCACCATCCGGGAGAGACTTTTCAAGTGACGCTTCGGATAGATACCCTGCCCAACGGCTTTCGCGTCGCGACAGAGACGATGCCCGATCTGCAATCGGCCTCGATCGGGGTCTGGGTGACGGCGGGCGGCCGCAACGAGCGGGTCGAGCAGAACGGCATCGCGCATTTCCTCGAACACATGGCCTTCAAGGGCACGGCCCGGCGCAGCGCGTTGCAGATCGCCGAGGAGATCGAGGATGTGGGCGGCTATCTGAACGCCTATACCTCGCGCGAGGTGACGGCCTATTACGCCCGCGTGCTGGCCGCCGATGTGCCGCTGGCGCTGGACGTGATCGCCGACATCCTGCGCAATCCGGTCTTCGATCCCGAAGAGATCGAGGTCGAGCGCGGCGTGATCCTGCAGGAAATCGGCCAGGCGCTGGACACGCCCGACGACGTGATCTTCGACTGGCTCCAGGAAGCCGCCTATCCCGGGCAGCCGCTGGGCCGCACCATTCTGGGGCCCGCGGAACGTGTCCAGGCCTTCGGCAAGGCCGATCTCGCGCGGTTCGTGGAGGAACACTACGGCCCGGGCCAGATGATCCTTTCCGCGGCCGGTGCGGTCGACCACGATCAGATCATGCGGCTGGCCGAGCGGCTGTTCGGCGACATGCCGTCCGCCGCGGCCCCGGTCGTCACCGACGCACGTTTTCATGGCGGCGAGCGGCGCGAGATCAAGGAACTGGAACAGGTGCATTTCGCCCTGGCGCTGCAAGGCCCCGGCTATCGCGATCCGGCCGTCTATACCGCGCAGGTCTACGCCACCGCCCTGGGCGGCGGCATGTCCTCGCGGCTTTTCCAGGAGATTCGCGAAAAGCGGGGCCTGTGCTACACGATTTTCGCGCAGGCGGGCGCCTATGACGAAACCGGGCTGATGACGATCTACGCCGGCACCAGCGCCGAGCAGCTGGGCGAGCTGGCAGAGCTGACCATAGACGAAATCCGCCGCTCCGCCGATGACATGAGCGAGGCCGAGGTCGCGCGCGCGCGCGCCCAGATGAAGGCGGGCATGTTGATGGGGCTGGAAAGCCCGTCGAACCGCGCGGAACGCACGGCGCGGATGCTGTCGATCTGGGGCAGGGTGCCCGACATGGCCGAGGTCGTCGCGCATATCGACGGCGTCGGGCGCAATGACGTGTGCAGCTTTGCCGCCACCATGGCCGGAAAGGCCGAGGCCGCGCTGGCGGTCTACGGGCCGCGCGCGGCGGCCTCGGCGCCGGGGCTTCAGGCCCTGCGGGAGCGTCTGGCCGCTTGATGCTGGGTCGCAGGCGCAAGGTTCAGATCGAAACCGAGCGCATGTCGCTGCGCCTGCCGCTGCACAGCGATTTTCGCGCCTGGGGAACGCTGAGGGCGCAAAGCGAGGCCTTCCTCAAACCGTGGGAGCCGTCCTGGTCGGATGATCACCTGTCGCGCAAGGGCTTCACCAATCGCGTCTATTGGGCACAGCGCGCGGTCGCCTCTGGCACCGCGCTGCCGCTCTTTCTGATCCGGCGCGAGGACAACGCCCTGCTGGGCGCGCTGACGCTCGACAATATCCGGCGCGGCCCCTCGCAGGCGGGGACGCTCGGCTACTGGATCGGTGAACCGCACAAGCGCCGCGGCTACATGCGCGAGGCGATCAAGGCAGTGGTGCACCACGCCTTCACCGCCCAGGATCTGTCGCGGCTGGAAGCGGCCTGCCTGCCGGAAAACCGCGCCTCGCGCGGGGTGCTGGAAATGTCCGGTTTCAAATATGAGGGCGTCGCGCAAAGCTATCTGCAAATCGATGGCCGCTGGCGCAATCACGTGCTCTACGCCAGCCTGCGCGGCGACCGGCGCGGCAAGACCGGCGTGGGCCTGGCCTGACGCGCTGCGCCCGTGCCCGTCGCGCTGCGCCCGTGCCCCTCGCGCCATCCCCTCCTTTCTCCGGCGCGCCGGACCCCGTTCTGCCCCCCGCCATGCGGCAATGCCTTGCCCCGCCCCGATGCGTGCGGCTACCAAGGGCGCGTGTCATCCGCCGAAGGACGCCCGCCATGCTCAACCCTGCCGACGACGCCTTCGAAGCGCGGCTGCGCCAGCTGCTTCCGACAGGGGCCTTCCGCCCGCTGGAACCGCGCTACCTGGAAGAGCCGCGCGGGCGTTATCACGGGGCCGATGCGCTGCTGGTCGCGCCCGCCACCGTGGAAGAGGTCGCAACCATCCTGCGCGCCTGCCATGCCGCGCGCGTGGGCGTCATCCCCTACGGCGGCGGCACGGGGCTGGTGGGCGGTCAGATCGACCAGGACGGGCCGCGCCGGGTGATCGTCTCGCTTGAACGGATGGCGGCCGTGCGCGCCGTGTTGCCGAACGAAAACGTCATCGTCGCGGAGGCGGGGGTGATCCTGCAGGATCTGCACGCCGCCGCCGAGGCCGCCGACCGGCTGTTTCCGCTGTCGCTGGCGTCGAAGGGCTCGGCGCGGATCGGCGGCAACCTGGCCACCAACGCGGGCGGCGTCGGCGTGCTGCGCTACGGCAACGCGCGCGATCTGTGCCTGGGCCTCGAGGCCGTGCTGCCCGATGGGGCGATCTGGCACGGGCTGACGCGGCTGCGCAAGGACAACACCGGCTACGACCTGCGCAACCTGCTGATCGGGGCCGAGGGCACGCTGGGCATCATCACCGCCGCCGCGCTCAAGCTTTATCCGCGTCCCGCCCGCGAAGGCACCGCCATTTTGGCGGTCAGCGACCCGCAGGCGGCGCTGACGCTCCTGTCGATGGCGCAGGCGCAGCTAGGGCAGGGGATCAACGCCTTCGAACTTATGTCACGGGTGGGTCTGGATTTCCTGGCCGAAACCCTGCCCGATCAGCGACAGCCCTTTGCGGCGCCGCCCCCATGGTGCGTGCTGATCGACCTGGGGCTGTCGGCCGACCAGGACCCGCAGGAGGCGCTGGAACAGCTTTTCGTCGCCGCCGACGCGCAGGGGCTGGTGCACGATGGCGTCATCGCCCAGTCAGAGGCGCAGCGCCATGAGCTGTGGGAGCTGCGCGAACAGATCCCCGAAGCCAACCGCCGCATCGGTGCGATCATGTCGCACGACATCTCGCTGCCGCTCGGCCATATCCCCGAGTTCATCGATCGCGCGGGCCGTGCGCTGGCGGCGCTGGGGAATTTCCGCATCAATTGCTTCGGCCATCTGGGCGACGGGAACCTGCATTACAACGTCTTCCCGCCCCAAGGCCACGACCGCGCGGAACACGATCAGCAGCGCGGGGCGGTCAAATCCTGCGTGCACGATCTGGTCCATGCCATGATGGGCTCCGTAAGCGCCGAACACGGCATCGGGCGGCTCAAGACCGGGGATCTGGAAACCTACGGCGATCCGGTCAAACTGGCGGCGATGCGCGCGATCAAGACCGCGCTCGACCCGCATGGCATCATGAACCCCGGCGCGATGCTGAGGGAGAGCTCATAGCCCGTCGAAGGCGCAGAGCGCATGAACCTCCATGCCCAGCGCTTCCAGCCGCCTGCGCCCGCCCAGTTCCGGCAGGTCGATGATGAAGGCGCAGCCCACGACCTCCGCGCCCAGCCGCTCGATCAGCTTGATGCCGGCCTCGGCGGTGCCGCCGGTGGCCAGCAGGTCGTCTACGACCAGAACCTTCTCGCCCGGCTTCAGCGCGTCATCGTGGATTTCCACGATCGCCTCGCCGTATTCCAGCTTGTAATCCTGGCTGATCGTGCGACCGGGCAGCTTGCCCTTCTTGCGGATCGGCACGAACCCCTTGGTCAGCTGATGTGCGATGGCGCCGCCCAGGATGAACCCGCGCGCCTCCAGCCCCACGACCTTGTCGATCTGCTGGCCGGCATAGGGATGCAGCAGCTGATCCACCGCGATGCGAAAGCCGCGCGGATCGGCGAAAAGCGTGGTGACATCGCGGAACATGATCCCCTCATGCGGGAAATCCACGATTGTCCTGATATAGTCCCGAACGGTCTTGTGCACGCGCTGTCCTTCCCTGGGGCCTTCTTCTGGTCGAAAATATCCCCGCCGGAGGCTCCGGCAGGCACCGCAGGCGCGGCGGCTCGCTCTAAAGCATCCGCCCCGCCACCGCGTCAAGCTTGGCCGTCAAGGCGGGGTCGCGGTTTTCGGGTGCGGTCAGCAGCGCGTATTCCAGCGCGTGGTCGCAGCCGTGCGGGCAGGGCGCG
>NZ_JBRBUA010000018.1:0-74080 GCF_052826345.1 Brevirhabdus sp.
CGCGCCGACCATCCCGAGCAGCCGTTCGGCCTCCCGGCGCTGCGCGGCGCGGTCGATCACGCCGAATGTCCCGCGGATCTCGCTGCCCAGAAAGATGTTCTCGGCCGCGGTCAGATCCGGCACCAGCGCGAAATCCTGATAGATCACGCTGATCCCCGCCGCGATGGCCTCGGCGGTGGAGCCGAAGGACACCTGCTCGCCCTCCAGAAAGACCGCGCCCCCGTCGGCCTGATAAAGGCTCGAGACGATCTTGATCAGCGTCGATTTTCCCGCCCCGTTCGCGCCCAGCAGCGCGTGGACCTCGCCCGGGCGCACATCGAAATCGACATCGTCCAGCGCGACCACACCGGGAAATTCCTTGCGCAGCCCCCTGACCGAAAGCACCGCCGCGCCGTCCACCGCCCCGCCGTCCGGGATCTGCTGTGCAGCCGCGGCGCTCATCGCTTGAGGCTTCCCAGCCGTTCGCGCGACGCGGCGTTGAAGAACCGCTTTTCGACAACGGCCTCCAGATCCGCGACATGGCACGAACATTCGCCCATGTGTCGCGTCATCGCCTCCCGCACCCGCGCCGCATCGCCCGCGCGATAGGCCGCCAGCAGCGCGACATGCGCGTCGCGGTTCTCGCGGTCGATGGTCTGCTGCTGAACCAGATACATCTTCTTGACCGTGACCTGCTGGGCCAGGATCAGATTGAGGAACCGGCAGTTGAACGAATAAAGCGAGTTCGGCGAGCGCCGCGCGATCACGTTGTGGAACTCAAGCTCGTTGAGCCGCTGCATGCGCCGCGCGTCGGGCGTATCCCCCGGGTTGTCGCAGGCATCGATGAGACCCTGCATCGTGACGAGGTCTTCCTGCGTCAGATGACCGACCGCCGAGACCGCCATTTCCGGTTCGATCTGACGGCGCATCGCATAGATCTCCTCGGCCTTGAGATCCTTGAAGTAAAAGTAGTTCCCCAGAAGGTTCGCGGCCGTCTCATAGGGCACCCGCGCCACGACCGCCCCGCCGCTGCGCCCCGCCGAGACCTGAATCAGCCCCTGAACCTCCAGCGCCTTCGGCGCCTCGCGCATGGTCCCGCGGCTGACGCCGAACAGCTCCACCAGATCCTTTTCCTGCGGCAGGCGATCGCCGGGGCGCATCGATTCCGCCATCAGCCACCATTTCACACGGTCGACGATCTGATCGGAAAGCTTCTGCCGCGCCAGTGGTTCCATTCCGTCCCGCACTTCTGCCTCAATATCCGAATCATTCCTATTATTAATATTATTATAATAATTAATCCAATCCACGGGAAAATGCAGATATCCTGCTAAGTCGCTGACCTTTCGCCCCTCGGCAGTCTCTGCGCGCCTATTAACGCGAAAGACGGCCGGGCTTCGTCGCGCCTGAAATCGACCAGACGTGTCGATTCCTCACAGGGCCGACGCACCTTTCCGCATTTCGACAGCAAATCTGTCCGACCCTTCCGATGCGCGGATGCGCTGACATCCCGAAGCAACTTTCGAGAGGAGGATGAAGAGAAAACGCTTCTCTAAGCACTTGAATGACATATATTTGGTAAAGTCAGACCATATTTTCTTATAAGGTTTACCAAAATGATGTATTTCAGTGAGTTGGATGCAAGATCGGTGCGAGAACGCGTCGACATGGCGCAGATCTGGGAAGCTTGGCTCGAAGCTGAGGCACGGCGCCGCCACAGCTTTGCTGGATATCTCGACTGGGAAGAGCGCAGCGGTCGAGAATACCTCTATAGCCGCAAGAAAGGCGTGGTAAGGTCCGTTGGTCGCCGGTCTCCGGAGACCGAGCGGGTCCGCGACGCCTTCCACGCCGGTCGGGAGAAGAATGCGGCTCGGCTCGCCCAGCTCGGCGGGGAGATGAACCGCCAGGCCGCCGTTCTGCGCACATTGGGGCTCGGACGCCTGCCGGTGCCGGCGGCGCGCATCCTGCGAGCCATACGGCTTGCAGCGCCCGCCGCCACCACACGAGTGATCGGAACCAATGCCTTATATGTCTACGAGGCGATGGCGGGGGTAATGTTCAATGCAGCAAGCACGGCGACCGGCGACATTGACATCCTCGTTGACGATCGCAATCGACTGAAGATCCTAACCGAAGATCATGAGAAACCGGGCCTCGCGAGCCTGATCCACCGTGAGGTGGATAGGAGTTTCCGGCCGCGCGGACCACGGGACTTCCGACTAACCAACAATGAGGGCTACATGGTAGAATTCGTTCGCCCGGAACCGCGGCCGATTTACCGGAACATGCCTGGGGTGGCCTCCCTGGCGGAAGGCGATGTTGAGCCGGCACCGATCGGCGGGTTGCAATGGCTCGTCAATGCGCCCTTGGTTGAGACGGTGGTGATCGACGAGCGCGGCTTCCCAACCCCGATGCGTGCGGCAGATCCCCGCTTCTGGGCTGCCCACAAATTCTGGCTGGCAGAGCGCGAAGACCGGGACCCACAGAAGAAGATCCGCGACCGCCAGCAGGCGCTCGTCCTTATCGATCTCATCGCTTCGAAGCTGCCGCAACTCAGCCTGCACGGGGAATTCAAGAGCATGCTGCCGGGTGCCCTGCGGCCTTTGTTCGAAGCGGCCCTTGAGCGGGAGGCGAATTCGGCGCAAAGCTCACCGGACTGGTAGGCGGATGTAAGCGGCCAGCACAGGGTCTTTAAGTCGAATCAGTAATTTATTTGACCGCTTTCCTTGGTGGATAAGCGGATAATTGAATGATGCGTCAAGCGTGCCCTCCCCCGCCGCCTGCCCGCGCAGCGCGCGCCCCGCGCCACCGGGACGCCAGGAACCGGCCCAACCCGCGGGAGTTGGGCTGAAACCGCGTGCCCGCCTGGTCACCCCGCCCCGCCAGAACCGCCAACCCGCCAAACCACCAATCCGCCAAACCACCAATCCAAAGGACGATCGCGATGCGGCCCCGAATTCCCGACGCCCCCGGCAAGCGCCGGTCCGACGCCCGCGGCCGCCGGTCTTGCCGGGCTTGCCGGTGTTGCCCTTGCTCCTGCCGGTGCCGCGACTGCCGGGGACCTCGGGGGCACCACGGCGCAACCGCGGCCTGTGGCACGGGGCGGTGATGGGCCTGTTCGAGCTCTCCTCCTGGCCGCTCTGGGCGGTCATCGGCGTCTTCGCGGGCTCGGCGCTGGCCATCGGGCTGGCGGGGGTGCGGCTGTCGCGCGTGGCCGATGCGCTGGCCGACCGGACCGGCATGGGCGAAATCGTGGCCGGCGCGCTTTTCGTGGGCGCCGCGACGTCGCTGCCCGGCGCGATCACCTCGGTGACGACGGCGGTGCAGGACGCGCCGGGGCTCGCCATCGGCAACGCGCTCGGCGGGCTGACCGCGCAGACCAGCTTCATCGCGGTGGCCGATCTGTTCTACCGCCGCGCCAACCTCGAACATGCGGCCGCCAGCGCCACCGGGCTGGCGCAGGGCCTGCTGCTGTGCGCCTTGCTGACCCTGCCGCTGATCGCCGCGTCGGAACCGCAGGCGACGGTCTGGGGCGTCCACCCCGCATCGCTGCTGATCCCGGTGGTCTATGGTTTCGGCCTGATGCTGCTGCGCCGGATCGCGCGCGAACCGATGTGGCAGCCGGTGGACACCTCCGAAACCCGTGAGGAGCTGTCCGACCCGCCCGAGCAGGACGAGGCCCCCGACGACCGCACCCTCTGGCTGAGCTTTCTGCTTTGCGCGGGCATCACCGCGGCGGCGGGCTTTGCCATCGGCGAGGCCAGCGTCGCGCTGGTGCAGAAGACCGAACTGTCGGAATCGGTCGTCGGCACCGTGTTCTCGGCCGTCGCCAATTCCCTGCCCGAGCTCGTCACCGCGATCGCCGCCGTCAGGATCGGCGCGGTCAGCCTGGCCGTGGGCGACGTGATCGGCGGCAATGCCTTCGAGGTGATGTTCCTCTGCGCGGCCGATTTCGCCTATGACGGCTCGATCTACGGGGCCTTCACCTCGCAGGACCGCACGACCGCGCTGGTCGCGCTGCTGATGACCGCCACGATCCTGTTGGGGATGGTGCGCCGCCAAAGACACGGCGTGGCCTCCATAGGTTTCGAAAGCGCGATCGTGCTGGTCCTTTACGCAGGCTCCACCGGGCTGCTGTTCCTGCCGTCCTGACGGGCCTGCCGAATTGCGGCATTTGCGCGCGGACAACCCTCGAAACATGGCGGGTGTTCGCCGAGCTCCGCAAATGGTGATGGCCGCGCGCAGGCCGCAGGCTCGACAAAACCACGCGAAACGCCTAGAGCGGATTCATGCTCCTGATGGTCCGCCTTGCCGCCCTCTGCCTTTCGCTTGCCCTTCTGGGCGGGCTGGTCCTGCACGACCTGGCGGGCGCGAAACTCACCATCGACATGGCCCGCGCCGCAGCACCCGCGCCGGTCTCCATGTCGGGACCGGACCTTGCCCCGACTGTGACCCCGGCCCCGGCTCTGACCATAGCGGCGCCCGAGGGCGCGGCGCTGCGGGCAGACGACTGCGCGGCCTGTGGGGCCGGTGACCCCGCCGCGCTGACCTGCAACTGGGACTGCACCGCGCCTGTCTTCTCCACCGAAAGCCTTCCGCTGCCGGTCGCGGTGACGCTGCATACCTCGCTCGTCGCGATGCCGGGCGATATGGCTCTGGCGGGGCTCGATCCGGGGGCCGACCCCTTTCCCCCGCGAAACATCTTCCTGAGCTGACCTGCCGCGCCGCGAGGTGACGGCCGGGTCCCGCCGTGCGCGTCCTGTCCAGGCCCGCGCGCGATCTATGCCTTCGTCACTTTCAGGACTTTCTCGCATGACCATCCCCTCACCGCGCGCGCCCTCGCGCCGACGCTTTCTGGGCGGCGCCTCCGCCACGCTCGGCGCGACGCTGGCCCTGCCCCGGGCCGTCTTGGCCGCCGCCGATACCTTGCCGCCCCCCGTGGCCCCGCTGGCGCTCGCCTTCGACGGCGACGCGATCGTTGCAGCCACCGGCGGCGCGGAACCCGCCCTTTGGCGCCATACATCAAAGGGCGCCACGCGCCTGCCCGACACGGTCTTTTCCGACACGGTCTTTCCCGACACGGTCTTTCCCGACACGGGCGGTCCCGACACGGGGGGCTCGATCACCGCGCTCTCGACCCACCCGGCGCGCCAGGGCACGCTTTTCGCCGCGTTCGGGACGGAAGCGGGCGGCAGGACCAACGGCCTGCGCCGCAGCCGCGATGGCGGCCAAACCTGGACCAAGGCAGACACGGGCCTGCCCGACACGCCGATCACAGGGCTGACCATCGCCGCCCTAGAACCCGACATGCTCTATGCCGCGCTGGCGGGCGATGGTCTCTGGCGCAGCCAGGACGCGGGCGAAAGCTGGGAACTGGTCATGGACCGGCCCTACCTAGACGGCGCGGAGCACGACGTGCTCAGCCTCGTGTCGGTGGGCAATGCCACGGGCATGGGCGGGATCTGGCTCTACGGCGGAACCGCGGCGGGGCTGAGCCGCGTACCCGACTGCTTCTGCCGCTGGCAGGACGTGACACCCGGCAACGCGATGGACGCGCTGGTGGCCGGCAACTCGCCCCCGCCCACCACACCGCTTCCCGCGGACGAGCCGGTCACGAACCTCGCCCTCGCCCCCGACACGCCAAAGCGCCTTTACGCCGGGCTGCAAAGCGGCCTCTGGTCGTCGGATGACGCGGGCGTGAATTGGGCGCTCGCCTCGGCCGGGGCCATCGGCGCGCTGGCCGTCGACCCGGCCGACCCGCTGCATCTTGCCGCCGCCCGCGACGGCGGCCTGTCGATCAGCCGCGACGGCGGCACCAGCTGGACCTCCTCAACCTCGATCAAGGACCTTTGACATGAACACCAAATTCACCCTGGGCGCGGCGGCGGCCCTCGCGGCCGCAGGCCTCCTCGGCGTCGCAACCCTCGGCATGGCCCAGGACGACGCCCCCACCACGGGAACCGCCACGGCCACCGTCACGGATGCGACGACGCAAACCACCACCGCCGGCAACGCGGCCGAAAAGACGGGCATCTCCGTCCCCGCCGATCGCCGGATGACCATCTGGCGCGACCCGAACTGCGGCTGCTGCGACGCCTATGCCGACTACATGGAAGGCGAGGGCTATCAGATCACCCGCATCGACGACCGCGATTTCGACAAGACCTCGATCTCCGTCGGCGTGCCGAAGGAAGGGCTGGGCTGTCACCTGGCCAAGGTCGACGGCTATTTCGTCAGCGGCCTCGTGCCCGCCGAAATCGTCCAGCGCCTGACGCGCGAGCGGCCCGACGTCATCGGCATCACCCTGCCCGGCATGCCCCGGAATGCCCCCGGCATGGCCGGCAAGAGCGGCACGCTCAAGACCTACGCCTTCGCCGACGACGGCGTCACCGTCTATTCCAATGAATGAGTGCCCGATGGCTGATATGATGAGCGGACCGATGATGGCCGCGACGATGGGTTTCGGGGGCCTGCTGCTGATCCTCGTCGTGGTCGTTCTGGTGCTGAGCCTGCTCGCACTGATCAAATATTTGCGGAGACCGGCATGAACGGGACACAAGGCATGAAACGCGGCCTCCTGGCGGGGCTGACCGGCGCGGCCACCCTCGCCGTCGCGGTGGCGGCGGCGGGTCTGTGGCAAGGCGCGCGGGCGGGCAATGCGCCCAACGAGGGCAATGAAGGCACCGATATCTCGGGGCTGACGATCCTCGGTGCGCCGGTGGACGCGCAGATGATCGCCCTGGGCGGGGACATCTATTCCGAGAATTGCGCCGCCTGCCACGGCGCCAAGCTGGAGGGCCAGCCCGACTGGAAACGGCGGCTGGACAACGGCCGCATGCCTGCCCCGCCCCATGACGAGACCGGCCATACCTGGCATCACGCCGACCGGCAGCTCTTCACCATCACCAAACTCGGCGTGGGCGCGGTCGTGCCCGGCTACGAAAGCGACATGCCCGCCTTCGACGGCGTGCTGAGCGATGCCGAGATCACCGCGGTGCTGGCCTACATCAAAAGCACCTGGCCCGAACGCGAACGCGGCTTCCAGGCGGAGGTGACGGCCGCCGACGAGGGCGGGTCATGACCGGCGGCGAGGATACGGCGCCGCGGCGCCTGCGCCTGTCGTCGGTCCTCCTGGTGCTGCCGGCGGGGCTTTTCGCCGCGCTCGCCGGGGCGTTCCTCTGGGGGCTGCTCTATACCGACGACGACCTGCCCAGCACGATGATCGGGCGGCCGGTGCCGGAGTTCGATCTGCCGCCGCTCGAAGGGCGGACCAACGGGCTGTCCACGGCGGACCTGCGCGGCGAGGTGTCCATCGTGAACGTCTGGGCCTCGTGGTGCGTGCCCTGCCGGGTGGAAATGCCGCTGCTGGTCGAGCTGGCGAAATCCGGCACGGTGCCGATCAACGGCATCAACTACAAGGACAGCCCCGACGCGGCCCTCGGGTTCCTCGCCGAACTGGGCGATCCCTACACGCGCGACGGCGCCGATCGCGCCGGGCGCGCGTCGATCGACTGGGGGGTCTACGGGCTGCCCGAAACCTTCGTGATCGATGCCAAGGGGCGCATCGCCTACAAACATGTCGGCCCGTTCGACAAGCAATCGCTGGACGAGGACATCCTGCCGGTGGTGCGCAGGCTCCAGGCGGAGGCCCGACAATGAAGCCGACAATGAGGCGGCGCGGATTCCTCGGCGGCGCGATGGCGCTGGGGGCGGGCCCCGCCCTGGCCCGCCCCGCGATGGCCGAACCCGTGATGCCCGAACATGAAGCGCCGCGCCCGCTGCTCTCGCCCGCGTTCAAGGATGACGCGGGGCGCGCGCTCACGCTGTCCGATTTCCGGGGCCGCACCGTGCTGCTCAACGTCTGGGCCACCTGGTGCGTGCCCTGCCGCGAGGAAATGCCGACCCTCGACCGGCTCGAGCGGCGGCTCGGCGGGCCGGGTTTCAAGGTGCTCGCCCTGTCGATCGACCGGGCGGGGGTGCAGGCCGTGCGGCCCTTTTTCGCCGAGATCGGCATCCGCAACCTCGACATCTACCTCGCCGACCAGGCGCGCACGATGCTGGCCTTCGGGGTGATCGGCCTGCCCACCACGATCCTGATCGACCCGGCCGGCCGCGAGATCGCGCGCCGCGTCGGCCCCGCCGAATGGGACAGTCCGGCCGCGGTTTCCCAGTTCGAACGTCTCATCGCGAAAGGAAGGTCCGGCCAATGACCGAAACCGCACAATCCACCGGCGCACCGCGCCCGTTCCGCCTGCCCGCCCGGCGGCAGCTCTTCATGCTGGCGGGCTTTGCTGCCGTCTCGGCGGGGGCGTTTTTCAACTGGAACTGGCTGACCGCCGTGGGCGCGGCGCCGCTGATCCTTGCCTTTGCCCCCTGCGCCGCCATGTGTGCCTTGGGGATGTGCATGCGCGGCGGCGGTTCCGCCGACTGTGCCAAGAACGATCCGGCGGCAAAGCCGGACGCGACCAGCGACTGAACCTCAACCGAAAAGGACATGACATGACCTACAAGACCAACATCGCGACCGCCGCACTGATCGGCGCATTGATGGCGACCTCCGGCGCTTATGCCCAGACCGCCGGGACCGCGACGCCCGATTCCACGAAGTCCGAAGCCACGGCCCCCGACGCGGCAACCGTGGGCACCGCGATGCCCAACGGCGCCATGCAGAACAACGGAATGGCAAACGGATCCATGCCGAACGGGGCGATGCCGAACGGGGCGGGCAACATGCCGATGGCCGGTGGCCAGCAGATGCACGGCGGCGCCAAGGGCGACAAGAACGGCATGAAAGGCATGAACGGCATGAAAGGCATGGGCAACATGCAGGGCATGGGCGACATGCAGGGCATGCAGGGCATGATGATGATGATGATGATGTCGCATATGACCCAGATGATGAACGCCTGCTCCGAAATGATGGAGTCCATGCACGGGCAGATGAAAGGCGGCCACATGAACGGCGCCCGCCCCGCACCCGGAACCGCGCCGGGGACTGACCTTGGGGCCGAACCCGAGGCAAACGAAGGTTGACCCCCTTGTCCGCCCGTCCGAAACGGCGGGCGGACACCCCGAAGAAAGGCATCCCATGACCCGGATCACCCCGCGCCACCGACGGTTCCGCATCGTCCTGTGGACCGGCACACTCGCCGCCGCCATCCTCGCGCTCGGCCTCGTCACGCTGCGCATGGGCGCGGCCCCGCCCGCGCCGCAGACCGCCTCTACCGGCGAGGCCGCGATCCGCTCCGAATTCTCGCTGATCGACCACCGGGGCCAGCCGGTCACCCAGGACGATTACACCGGGCGCTGGCAGCTGGTGTTCTTCGGCTACACCAATTGCCCCGACATCTGCCCGACGACGCTGGCCTACATGGCCTCCGTGCTCGATACCCTCGGGCCGCGCGCCGATCGCCTCGCGCCGCTATTCGTGACGGTCGATCCAGAGCGCGATACGCCCGAGGTTCTGAAGGAATATGTCGCGGCCTTTCATCCCAGACTGACAGGGCTGACCGGCACCGAGGCGCAGGTCGCCGCCGCCGCCGAATCCTTCAAGGTCTTTTACGAACGGCGCGAGGAAGAGAGCGCCCCGGACGGCTACCTGATGGCGCACGCGGGGCATATCTATCTGATGCGTCCCGACGGTAGCTTTGACGCCGTTTTCCAGGAAGGCGATCAACCGCCCGAGGCCTTGGCCAATGAAATAACCGCACGTATCGCCAAGGAAGCTAAGACCTGATGTTCCGCCCTGTTATGATCGCCGCGCTGTTGTCGACCGCGCCCGCCCTTTCCACACCCGCCCTGGCCGAGGTCACCGTGACCGCCCCCTGGGCCCGCGCGAGCATCCTCGCCTCGCGTCCCGCGGCCGTCTACCTGACCCTCAGCGCCGACCCCGGCGACAGGCTGCTGTCGCTAAGTACCCCGCTCGCGGAAAAGGCGATGGTCCATACGGTCGAAACCGGCGCGGACGGCATCGCCCGCATGAGCCCGATGCAAGACCTTCCGCTTGCCGCGGGGGTGGCGGTGACGATGGCGCCGGGCGGCATGCACATCATGCTGACCGGGTTAAGCCGCAAACTGGTCGAGGGCGAGAGCTTTCCGCTGACCCTGACCTTCGAGGACGCCGGGACCATGACATTGCAGGTGCCGGTACAGGGCATCGCCGCCAAGGCCCCGCCGGAAACAGCGCACTGACGGCGGGCAAACGGACCCCGGCCTGTTCGAGCGGTGGTTCGGCTGGCTGCGGTGACGCCCCCGCCCGCCCTTTCCGCCCGCGCGGGCAGGGCTAGGTTGAACCGCAGTCAACTCGAAAAAGGAGCGATGGCATGATGAACGGCAGCATGGGCTTCGGCATGGGGATCTGGTGGCTGCTCGGCCTTGTGATCCTCGCGCTCGTGATCGCGGCGCTGATCAAATACCTCCGCAAGTAACGGGCAGCCAACGCGACCCCCTCACCGCCCTGCCCTCACCGCCCCGGCCCCGGCGAACCTCACGGGGCCAGCCCCCGACCCGGCGCGCGCGCTTCGATGCCGCGCGCCGCACTCCGGCCCGCGCGCCGCTGTCCCTTCCCGAAACAATGCGCACCACCCCCCTCCCAACCTCGGGACGATTGCCCCCGCGAGGTGTTGATTCCCTGGCTGCGACGCAGATTCCGGGCACCGGAATTTTCGGCGAAACGGCGGGCGCCAAGAGGGCGCGTGCCGCAAACCGGCATCTCGGCCCGTCCGGCCCGGCCGGTCCGGCGGGGGCACCCTTCCCCGGCCCGGGGCCTTCGGCGGCGCAGCGAAACGGCAGAGCATAGAGAGGAACCTGTCAATGGACACCCCCCTGGAAATCGCCTGGCACGACGTCGAGAAATCCGAGCAGCTCGAAACCCGCATCCGGGCGCGCGTGGACAAGCTTCACCGCTATTTCAGCCATATCACCAGCTGCCACATCGTGGTCGAGCGCCCGCACCGTTCCCAGCATCACGGCAAGGAATTCCACCTGCGCATCGAGGTCCGGGTGCCCGAGCATGAGATCGTGATCAGCGGCGATCCCGGCGACCGGCGCGATCACTTCGACCCCAACCTTGCCGTGCGCGACGCCTTCGACGCGATGGAACGGCGGCTGGAGGCGCATTCGCAAAAGATCCGCGGCAACATCAAGACGCTGAGCGGCCCGCCGCAGGCCATCGTGGTGCGCAAGTTCGACGGCTACGGCTTTGCCCGGATGAGCGACGGCCAGGAGATCTATTTCGCGCCGAACGCGGTGCTGAACGAAGGGTTCGACGCCCTCTCGGTCGGCGCGCCGGTGGAACTGACGGTCGCCGAGGGCGAGGGCGCGATGGGTCCGCAGGCGTCCATGGTCCGCCCGATCAGCGCCGTCAGCCTCGAAGCGGAGCGCCGCGAGGAGGTCTGAACGCCCCTGCCCGCCGAACGGCGCCGCGCGCCCGGACCGCCCCCGCACCCCCCCGGGCTGCCCCGTGCCCCGGGCAGGCGACGGGCAGGCCCCCGATCAGCGCCCCGGGCAGCCCCCCCGGCAGCCCCCGGGCGCGCGGCGTCCCACCGTCCCACCACAGGAGAGTCGCTTGGAAAATCTTTGGCTTCTGATCGGGCTGGCGCTGCTGCCCGGTCTGGGAAATCTCGCGGGCGGCATGGTGGCGGAATTCATCGAGACCACGCCGCGCCTGCTCAACCTCGCGCTGCACGCGGCCTCCGGCATCGTGATCGGCGTGGTGGCGATCGAACTCATCCCCGAGGCGCTGGACACCCTGGCCGGGTGGTGGATCGCGGCGGCCTTCGCGGCGGGCGGCGCGGCCTATGTCGGCGTGGACAGCCTGTTGCGGCGCAAGACCCCCGCGCCCGACAAGACCGACACGCCCGACAATGGCGAGGGGCGCAGCGCGATGTGGATGATCTACGTCGCCGTCGCGGTGGATCTGACCGGCGACGGGCTGATGATCGGCTCGGGCTCGGCGGTGGGCGCCTCGCTCGCCATCGTCCTCGCCGCGGGGCAGGTGCTGGCCGATTTCCCCGAAGGCTATTCCGTCGTCGCCAACATGCGCGAAAAGCAGGTCCCGCGCGGCAGGCGCATCGCCGTCTCGCTCTCCTTTCCGGTCTATTGTCTGATCGCCGCGCTCGGGGCGTGGCTTTTGCTGCGCGACGCGCCCGACGCCGCCAAAAGCGCCGCGCTGGTCTTCGTCGCGGGCCTGCTGAGCGTGGCCGCCGTGGAGGACATGATCGAAGAAGCGCATGAGGCGGCGGAGGACAACGCCAGATCGCTGCTCGCCTTCGTCGGCGGCTTCGCCCTCTTCGCGCTGGTCTCGGCCGGGCTCGAATCGATCGTCGGCGGCAACGACGGCGCCGCCGACGCGGGCCGCCCCCCCGCCCGAAGCCAGGCCGCCGCACCGCAGACGCGGTGAACGCCCGGCCCTGCGACGACACCCCCCGCAACGACACCCCCACGACGACAGGATCCCTGTGCCCGCAGGCCCCGGGCCCACACCGGCTCACCAAGGGGAAAGCCACGGATGCCCGCCCATTCCAGATATTGACAATTTGTCGGCAAATTGTTTACGTTTGTTGCGAGGGTGAGGTGGAAGGCAGGATATGAGCATACTCGTGACCGGATTTGAGGCCTACGGCGGCCGCAGCAGCAACCCTGCCGCGCAGCTGGCCACGGCGCTGGACGACGCGGTCATCGGCGGTCACCGCGTGACCGGCCGCCTTCTTCCGGTGGATCTGGCGGCCGTGACGCGTGAAATTCCGGCCCTGCTCGACGAGACATCCGCCGACATCGTGCTCGCCTTCGGGCTCTGGCCGGGCGAGGCCGTGCTGCGGCTGGAACAGGTCGCGGTCAATCATTCCCGCTTCGAGCTGCGCGACGCGAGCGGTGTCAAAAGCCTCGGACCGGTTCGCGAAGACGGCGCGCAAGCCTATCTGACGGGGCTGCCGCTCGACGCGATGCAGCGCACACTGCGGGCCGCGGCGATCCCCTGCCGCATATCGGGCACCGCGGGCGGCTACCTGTGCAACGCGCTGTTTTATCTGCTGTCGGACGAATGCGCCCGACGCGGGCACGGGCGCGCGGGTTTCATGCACCTGCCCTATCTGCCCGAACAGGTCGCGGCCCTTCTGGACGAGCTCGAGACCCGCGAGGAGCTGGAGCAGCATCAGCGCGCCGACCTCGCCTCGATGAGCCTGGAGACGATGGAACGCGGCGCCCGCCTGGCCCTCGCCTGCGCGGTGGAGAATATCCATGAGTGACAATGTCATCCTGTCCCTTCGCAACATCCGCAAACGCTACGGCGCGGCGCGCCCGGCGGATGATTTCTCGATCGACATCCTGCGCGGGGAATTCTTCAGCATGCTCGGCCCCAGCGGGTCCGGCAAATCCACCATCCTGCGGATGATCGCGGGGCTCGAACACCCCGATTCCGGCGAGATCCGCATCAACGGCGCAGATGTCACGAATGTGCCCCCGTGGGAACGGCATCTGGGGATGGTCTTTCAGCAATACGCGATCTTTCCGCATCTTGATGTAGCGGGCAACGTGGGCTACGGGCTGCGCCGGTCCGGCCTCGACCGCGCTGCCCGGGCCGACCGCGTGTCGGAGCTTCTGAACCTGGTCGGGCTGAAGGGTTTCGAGACGCGCCGCGTCACCCAGCTTTCCGGCGGCGAGCAGCAGCGCGTCGCGATCGCGCGGGGGCTGGCGCCGGGGCCGGATATCCTCCTGCTGGACGAACCCCTGTCGGCCCTCGACGAAAAGATCCGCCGCGAAATGCAGGCGGAACTGCGGTCGATCCAGCAGCGCACCGGCACGACCTTCATCTACGTCACCCACGATCAGGAAGAGGCCCTGACCATGAGCGACCGCATCGCGGTGCTCAATCAGGGCCGTTATGTCCAGTGCGGCGCCCCCGAGCAGATCTTCCGGGCCCCCGCCACGCCCTTCGTGGCCCGGTTCTTCCGCGGCTCGAACCTTCTGGACGCGCAGGTGAGCGCCGCCGCCGACGGCCGGCGCGATGTCGCCATCTGCGACCGGCGGATCGCGCTTGCGGACAACGGGCGCCCCGCCGACGCGGGCCAGATCGCGGTGCGCGGCGAGGCGATCCTCATGGGTCCCGCCGCGGCGACCGCGGACCTGACGCTTGAGGCCACGGTGGTCAGCTCGACCTACCGCGGCCTCTACACCAGCACCGATCTGCGCCTGCCCGACGGGCAGGTGATGACGGCGACGCAAAGCGGGGGACAACCGCTCGACGTCGGCGCGCGGGTCGCGGTCGGAATGCAGGCGGGGGATATCATCCTGCTTGATGCCGATCACGCGGCACCGGGCGCAAATTAACCACGTTCAACAGATTTTCTTCAGAAAACAGGGAGACGACAATGTTCAAGACACAGCTGGATCGCCGGGCATTTCTGCGCGGCAGCGCGGCAACCGCGGGCACAATCGCCGCGCCGGGCCTCATCGGTCTTACCGGCTTGGGCGGCCGCGCCTTCGCCCAGACCCCGGCAGAGGTGACCATGGCGGACATCGGCGTCGGCGATCCGGGCGACTGGAGCCGTTTCACCGAAGCCACCGGCGACACCGTCAACCTCGTGGCGATCGGCAACACGCCCTCGGCGGTGGTCAACCAGCTGGTGGCGGGCGGCGGCCGGACGGCCTTCGATATCATCAACATCGTCGGCGGAATGCAAAAGCCCCTCGCCACCGAAAAGCTGATCAGCGAAATCGATACCAGCCGGCTGAGCAACTGGGACAAGAACAGCTACATCTCCGAATATCTGTCCGAGGGCACCCCCGGTTTCGACTTCATCGGCTATGACGGCCGGATCTACGGCGTGCCGACCGTGCTTCAGGCCGACAGCTTTGCCTATCTTCCCGATCAAACGGGCGAGCTCGACAGCTACGCCGCGCTTTTCGATCCCAAGTTCCGCGGCTACGTCTCGATCGAGGACAACTACACCACCGCGGGCCAGAAAACCGCGCTCTACCTCAAGAAAAGCGGCATGGCGGATATCGCCGACCCCGCCGACATGACCCCGGGCGAGCTGAAGACCGTCATCGATTTCCTCATCGAAAAGAAAAAGGAAGGCCAGTTCCGCGTGATCTGGTCCAGCTTCGAGCAAGCGGTGAACCTTCTGGTCAACCAGGAAGTGCATGTCATGGACTGCTGGGAACCGATGGTCTTCGTCGCCAACCAGAAGGGCGCGAACGTGAAATACGCCGCCCCCAAGGAGGGCTACCTGCTCTGGGCCATGGCGGCCTATCTGGTCAACAACCCCGAGCGCAGCGAAGAGCAGACCAAGGCCGCCTATGCCCTGCTCGATTTCATGCTGGGGCCGTGGTACGGCGCGACCATCACCCAAAGCCGCGGCTACATGACCAATCCGCAGGCGGCCGAATTCGCCGCCCAGAGCGATCTGTTCGACGCCGAGGCGGCCAAGCGGATCGCAGCCATCGACGCGGGCGTGAAGGACCGCTTCGCCTTTGGCGGAACCTGGCAGAACCGCTGGCCCACCGAGGTCGACCTCTACGAAGAGGAATGGCAACGGTTCAAGGCGGCATGAGCCGAACACCTGCCTCTGAGATGCGCGCGGCGCCGGGATTTTCGACCCCGGCGCTGCTGCGCATGGCTGCGGTCGCCGGGCCGGTGGTGCTGGTCGCCGTGCTGATCCTCGGGCCGCTGTCGCTGATGGCGGTCGTCAGCTTCTGGACCAAGAGCGGCTTTTCGATGAAGCCGGATTTCTCCTTCAAGGCGTATGAGACCTTCCTCGGCGGGGTCCGCTTCTCGATCTTCCTGCGCAGCCTCTGGGTGGCGGTCAGCTCCACCGCGATCATGCTGCTTGTCGCCTATCCGCTGGCCTATTTCATCGCCCGGCATGTCCGCGCCGACGCGGTACGCAGCGTGCTGTTCCTGTTCTCGGTGCCGTTCCTGGTCAATTATATCCTGCGCACCTTCGCCTGGGCCGACATCCTGGGCCGGACCGGCTGGATCAACCGCGCCGTGGTCGCGAGCGGTCTCTCCGACAGACCGCTGGACTGGCTGCTCTACAGCGATTTCGCGGTCTATCTGGGATTGGTCACGGCCTACATGCCGTTCATGATCTTTCCGATCTGGCTGTCCCTGTCGGGGATCGACCGGCGCTTCGAGGAAGCCAGCTGGATGCTGGGCGAAGGTCCCTGGCGCAGCTTCTGGCACGTCACCCTGCCGCTGTCGCTGCCCGGCGTGTTCGCCGCGGCGATCTTCGGCTTTGTCGGGGCCTTCGGCGAATTCGCGATTTCCACGGTGCTGGGCGGAACCGGGTATCAACTGCTCGGCAATTCGATCACCAGCGCGCTCAACGTCATCAACTATCCCCTGGCCGCCGCGATGTCGACCTTCACCGTGGCCGTGATGGCGGTTCTGCTGATCCTGTGGTTCCGGTTCTTCGATGTCAGGCTGTTTCTGGGCAAGATTATGGGCCGCACATGAACGACACCCGACGAAATTCGACCTTGCGGCGCAGCGTGATGTGGGGCTTCGTCCTGCTGAGCCTGATCTTCCTCTACGCGCCGCTGCTGCCGCCGGTGATCCGGTCGCTGGATGGCACCGGCGGCCCCTTTTCCGCCTATGGCGCGATCCTGTCCGATGCCGTCCTGCTGGAAGGCATCGCCAACACCGCGCTCGTCGGCCTGCTCGTCGCGATCATAGCGCCCGCGCTGGCCCTTGCACTGGCGCAGGCGCTGCGCGCCTGGCGCCGCCCGCGCCTGATCCTGGCGCTGGTCATGCTGCCGCTGTTCGTGCCGGGCGTGTCCATGGGCGTCGCGACGGCGCTGTTCTTCCGCGTCCTGGGGCTGGATGCGTCGATCGCCTCCATGGTTCTGGTGCAGGTGCTCTGGGCCCTGCCCTTCGCCACGCTGGTGATCGTGACCGTCATGGCCGGCTTCGACCATGTCTACCTGGAAGCCGCCTATGTGCTGGGCGCGAACCGCAGGCGCGCCTTTCTCGAGGTCGAGTTGCCGCAGATCTGGCCGGGCCTGATGGGCGCGGCGGTCTTCTCGCTCATCCTGTCGTTCAACGAGACGGTGCGCACCTCGATCGTCCAGGGCGGCGAAAACACGGTGCAAACCTACCTGTGGTCGCAATATCAGCAGGTCGGGCTCAGCCCGCCGCTCTATGCGCTGATGACGCTGCTCATCGTGCTGACGCTGGTGCTGGTCGCCCTGCTCGCGCTGCTCGACCGCCGGAAAGGCGCCGCGGATCGATGAACGCGCCGTTCGCACCCCCGGCGACCCGGCCGCCCCGGCTGCCCGCGCGCGCGCGCAGGGCCGACGGCCCCTCAGCTCGGCACGGCCCCTCAGGTCGAAGAGGCCGCGCGCGCCGCCTGATCGTAAAACCCCGACAGCCCGCGCAGCACCGTGGCGATCCGGCGCAGCTCATCGGGATCGCTTTCCAGCGAGCGGACCGTGTCCAGCAGGCAGCGTTCGCGCAGCTCGGCATAGGCGGTGCAGACGCGCCGGCCCTCCTCGGTCGCCATGTAGAACCGTTCCTTGCCGCGCCGCTCGCCCTGCACCAATCCGCTGCGCACCAGCTTTTTCAGCGCGTAGTTGACGGTGTGCTGATCCTCGATGTTCAGCACGAAGGCCACATCCGTCATCCGCTTCGCGCGGCCGCGATGGTTGACGTTATGCAGCACCAGAATGTCGAGCGGGTTGAAATCCGAATGCCCGGTCACCGCCGACATGCAGCGGGTCATCCAGCGGCTGAAGGCGTTATAGGCGACGATCAGACCGTATTCATACTCGGACACCTGCCAGCCGCCGGACTGCGCCAGATGCTCGGACGATACGATCATGGATTTCTCGCCCGGCATCATGCGGGACACTTCGTCGATCAGGGAAAGGCGGGGTGTGTCGGTCATGCAGTACCTTGCAGCTGTTCTGTTCCGGCAGCGCCACCATGCACCGCCCCCCCGCGAAAGACCAGCAGCCAGGAGGGCCGCACATGAAGGTCCTGGCGGTCCGCCCGCTGGCCGACAGCGCGGTGACCTTCGATCTCGACGACAGGCCCGGTGCCCGCGCCGCCGCGTGCGTCCATGCCGCCGTGGCCGCGATCCGCGCCGCGGCCCGTGCGGGCGCGCTGGATGAGGGCATCGAACCCGTCGCCGCCTTCGCCAGCGTGACGGTGCACTACGACCCCTTGCGGACCGCGCAGTCCGAGCTTGTCGCGACCGTCCTCGCGCGGCTGCGCGACGCCCGGCCCGAAACCCGCGCCGCGGGGCGGCTCTGGCGGCTGCCGTGCTGTTACGACGGGCCGCACGGGGCCGATCTCGAGGATCTGTCCGCGCGTCTCGGCCTCACGCGCGCGGCCATCGTCGAGGCGCATGAGCGCTGTGATTTCAACGTCTTCGCCATCGGGTTCCTGCCGGGGCTGCCGTTCATGGGCGAATTGCCCGACGCGCTGTCGCTGCCGCGCCGCGACAGCCCGCGCCAGCGGGTTCCCGCAGGCGCCGTCGCCATCGCCAAGGGGCTGTGCGTGATCTACCCCGGCGCCAGCCCCGGCGGGTGGCATATCGTCGGCCATTGCCCGGTGCCGCTGTTCGATGCGGCGCGCCCCTCGCCCGCCTTGCTCGCGCCGGGCGACCGGGTCGCCTTCGCCCGGGTGAGCGAGGCCCGCCACGTCGAGATCGCCGCCGCCCTGGACGCGGGCGAATGGCCCCGACGCCTTCCTCGACCAACGGGGCGCGCGATGAGCGCCCTCGTCGTGCTGGACCCCGGCGCCCGCACGCTGGTGCAGGACCTGGGCTTTCGCGGCGGGCGGGACCGCGGCGTGCCGCGCTCGGGCGTGCTGGACCGCGACGGGCTTTACCTGCTGAACCGGCTGCTCGGCAATCCGCCGGGAACGGCCGCGCTGGAAATCGCCGTGACCTCGCCGCGTTTCCGGGTCGAGGACGGCCCGGTCCGCATCGCCTGCGGCGCGGGGCTGTCGGGCCACCTGCGGCGCGGCGCCGAGCGGATCGCGCTGCCCGAATGGGGGGCCGCGACCCTCCACGAGGGGGACGAGCTTTTTCTGGACCCGCCCGCACGCGGCGGCACGGGTCTGCTGGCGATCGAGGGCGGGCTGGACGTGGCGCCGATCTTCGGCAGCCGCTCGACGCTGCTGGCCTGCGCCATCGGCGGGCTGGACGGCCGCCCGCTGCGCCGGGGCGACCGGCTGAAGGTGACGCCGCCGCGCGACGCGGGCAAGGCCGCATGGCGGCTGCCGGTTCCGCCCGCGGCACCCGCGCCGATCCGCGTCGTGCCAGGCCCGCAGACCGAATGGTTCACCGACGCCGCGATGCAGGCCTTCCTCGGCGCCGCCTGGCAGGTGACGCCCGCGCTCGACAGGATGGGGATGCGCCTGGCCGGCCCCCTGCTGGCGCATGACGCCGCACGCGGCGCCGACATCGTGTCGGACGGCGCCGTGCCGGGCGCGATCCAGGTCCCCGCCGAAGGCCGGCCGATCGTGCTGCTGGCGGATGCGCAGACCACGGGCGGATACCCCAAGATCGCGACCGTCATCTCCGCCGATCTGTCGCGCGTGGCCAGATCGGTGCCGGGCGACACGATCGAATTCCGCGCGGTCAGCGTCGCCGAGGCCGAGGCCGCCGCCCGCGCCCACGCCCGCGCATTGCAAACCCTCGCGCAGGCGGCCGAAGAGACCCCCGCCACCCTTTCCGAGGCGCTTTACAGATCCAACCTGGTGTCGGGCGGCGTGGATGCCCGCCACCCCGACCATTTCCCCGGCCATCTGGGTGCGGGCGAGAAAGGCAGACGATGACCAAGATGAACCTCAACGCCGACATGGCCGAAAGCTGGGGGCCCTATACCATCGGCGCCGACGAGGCGCTGCTGGACATCGTGGGCAGCGCCAACATCGCCTGCGGCGCCCACGCGGGCGAGCCGCGCATCATGGACGCCACCTTGCAGGCCGCGTTCCGGCAAGGCGTGTCGGTCGGCGCGCACCCGGGCTATCGCGACCTCAGGAACTTCGGGCGGGTGCCGATGGACCTGCCGCCCGAGGTGCTGCGCGCCGAGCTGTGGAGCCAGATCGGCGCGCTCTGCGCCCTCGGCAAGGTCCGGGGCTGGCCGGTCACCCATGTCAAGCCGCATGGGGCGCTCAACAACCAGGCCGGCAGCGACCCGGACCTCGCCCGCACGATCGCCGAGACCATCGCCGCCTATGACAGCGAGCTGATCCTGCTCGCGCCGATCCTGTCGCCCCTGGCCGAGGCCGGAAAGGCCGCCGGATTGCCCGTCGCGCTGGAGGTCTTCGCCGACCGCAGCTATGAACCCGACGGCCAGCTGACGCCGCGCAGCCTGCCCGGCGCGGTGCTGCACGATGTGGACGCGGTGCGGCGCCACCTGCGCCTCATGCTCGAAGAGGGCGCGATCCTGTGCCGCGACGGCACCCGGCTAGAGGCGACATTCCACAGCATCTGCGTCCATGGCGACGGCCCCGCGGCGCTCGCCATCGCGAAGACCGCGCGCCAGTGCATCCTCGACGCCGGGCGCACCCCCGCGCCGCTGCCGCAGGTTCTGGACCCGCAGGGCTGACGCGCCCCCTCGCCCGGTCCCCGTCACACCGCGCCGTCACTCGTCCCCGAGATTGCTCAGAATGCTCGCCGCGTTGATGATAGACTGGGCGATCTCGGTTGTGGTGATGCGCTTGGCCATGGCCTGCTTGCGCACCAGATCATAGGCCGCGCGCTCGTCGATGCCACGATGGCGCATCAGGATGAATTTCGCCTCGTTGACCTTCTGCACGTTTTCCAGCCGGTCGCGCAGCTTGCCCAGATCCTTCTTGAAGCGGCACTGCTCCGTCCAATAGCGCCGCCCCATCACGATACTGCCCAGCACCCCCGCCGCACGCAGCGGCTTGACCAGCATCGCATGGGCGCCGATATCGAAAAGCAGCTGCAGCACGGACGGGTTTTCATAGGCGACGAGCGCGATCACCGTCGGCGGCAGATCGCGGCTCGAAAGAAAGGCGCTCAGCTCGCTCGCCGACTGGTCGGTGACATCCAGGAAAACCACGTCGAACTTGCCCGGAAGGGTCTTTTGCAACGGCCACATGTGGTCGTAGCTGCACCCGATCCGGTGCACCTGCTGCAGCAGCTCGTCGGCGATCCGGTCTCTCGGATGCACGAGCAGGACATGGAGGTCCCGCAGATCCTGAAGCAGATCATTCACCGGCCGCCACGACTTTCTGCGTGCGCAGGCTCCAATCGTGGATCGCCGGCGACACAAGATAGGGATCGGGCTTCACCGGCCGCCGCACCTTGTTCTTGATGACGAATTCACCGCGCTGGTCGACCGTGGCGATGCGGGACTGCAAATAGGTGTGGTTGTTGTCGGGATCGATCTTGACCTGCCCCTGGGGCGCGTCGAAACTTCGGCCCAGCAGGGCCTCGTGAAGCGCTTCGGTATCCATCTCTCCGGTCTCCTCCAGGGCGGCCGCGAACAGGTGAACCTGGGTGTAGGCCGCCTCGCAGCAGCTGGTGACATCCGAGATCCTGCCGAACTTGGCGGCGTAGGATTTCAAGAATAACCTGTTGGCGGCTGAATTTATCGAACGGAAATAAGGGGCTGCGGTAATATGCCCCACTGCGGCCCTGGCGCCGATGGCGGCGATCTCGGCCTCGTTCGTGGTCAGGCTGGCGATCGGCATCACCCGCCCGTCGCCGCCCGCGGCAAGAAACGCACGGTAGAAATTGATGCACCCCTGCCCCACCACGGTCGAGAAAATCGCGTCCGGCTGCACCTGCATGATCCGCGCCACCACCGGCGCGAAATCCGCCTCGCTCGCGTCGAGCGAGATATATTCCTCGCCCAGAACCTCGCCGCCACCCTGCCGCAGCACATTGCGCATCACCCGATTCGATTCGCGCGGATAGATGTAATCGGATCCGATGAAGAAAATCCGCTTGCCGTAGGTGCTCATCAGGTAATTGGCCAGCGGCACGCTGTTCTGGTTGGGACAGGCCCCGCCGTAGATGACGTTGGGCGAGTATTCGAACCCCTCGTAGAGCGTGCCGTAAAAGAACAGCGCGTTGCGCCGCTCCACGACCGGCAGCACCTCCTTGCGGGCCGAGGACATGTAGCAGCCGAAAATCACGCCGATCTTGTCCTCGACGATAAGTTGTTCGGCCAGCTGCCCGTAGCGCGCCACGACCGACCCCGGATCGTAGCTGACGGGCTCCAGCGGGCGGCCGCGCACGCCCCCGGCCGCGTTGATCTCGTCAATCGCGAGCAGCGCGCCGTTCAACTGGGATTGCTCGATGATCGACGTCACGCCCGTTGTCGAGAAAAGCAGCCCCACCCGCCAGGATTTCGAAGTTTCCACTAGATCCGCCTTGTTCAAGAATACTCAAACCACACCTTCCCGTCGCGGCGGTCCGCAATGAGCCGGTTTTTGAAGTCGTTGTGCGACGTGGGTGCCGGTGCGGGCTGCTCAAGCAGAAATCCCGCCAGAGGAAATTCGAGATGGTGCCGGACGGCCCGCCGCAACGCACGCGCGCCAAAACGTTTATCATGTCCGCAATCGGAAAGGAAAGACCGCAGCTCCTCGCGTACGCTCAACTCAAGGTCGTGCTTTCCCAGACGGCGGTTCAAGCGCTGCAACTCCACGTCCACCAGCGCCGGCATGTCCTCGCGCGCGATCCAGTTGAAGGTCTCGATATGGTCGATCCGGTTCACGAACTCGGGCGGGAAACGCTCCAGCAGCGCATCGGAAACGATGCGGTGCGCGCGCTCGCGACGGCTGGCATTGGGCGCCCTGAGCCACTGCATCAAACCGGCCCGCCCCTCGTCAAGCTGCATCAGGTCGCGCGCGCCGAGGTTCGACGACAGGAACACCAGTGCATTGCGGAACGAATAGGTCCGCTCGCCCGACGCGGTAGTCAGCAGCCCGTTGTCAAAGACGTTCATCAGCGCCAGCACCACCTCGTTGCTGGCCTTTTCCACCTCATCGAACAGCACCAGCCCCGGCAGGCCGCGACTGCCCTCGATCTTTTCCTGATCCAGGATCGTGGTGCCCTCCTTGGACCCCACATACCCCGGCGGCGCGCCCGTCAGCGCGGCAGCGTAATGCTCCTGCGCCAGGGTGTTCATGTCGACCCGGCAAAACGCGTCGGCGTCGCCGTAAAGCCCGCGCGCCAGCGTGCGCACCGTCTCCGTCTTACCCACGCCGGTGGGCCCGCACAGCAGCACCGTGCACAGCGGCTTGCGCGGATCGCCGATATCGGCGCGCACCATCTGAAGGATCTGCACCAGCTCGGTCAGGCTTTCGCCCTGCCCCACGATCGACGCGCGCAGCTCCGCCTCGATCCGCGCGGGATCGAAGGTGAAGCGGCTGCGCAGCTGTCCTCCCGCCGGCAGGGCATCCGACACACCCCCGGCCGCAGGCGCCATCGGGGCGTTCTCGTCGCGCAGCGCGGCCTCGGTGCGGCCCGCACGCTCGGTCTCATGCATCCGGTCGGTAAGGAACGGCATCTTGTCTCCTGGCTTTCTGGCCCATGCTTTCCGGCCCGCGCGTTCGGGGCCTCGAAACCGGCGCGCACATCCGCGGCGCCGACGTGCGGGTCAACTATCTAGGGGGCGCGGAAGGCGGCGCGAACCGCCCTCCGCCGTGGCGGCCGGGTCAGCCGGCCTCCTTCTCCTTGGCCTTGACGGGCAGACCGCCGACCGGGCAGCAGGCGACGCCCACCGTGTCGCGGGTGAAGCTCTCGACATGCTCGCGCGTGGCCTCGGCGTCATTGACCCAATTGCGGTAGAACTCGAACGGGCATTCCGCCACGCCCTTGTCCCCGTCACCCGAAGCATGGACCCCGGTATAACCGCGGTGCAGCAGCTTGAAGAGGTGGTTCTGCGACTGATCGTTGGCGCGGGCGTCGCGGATCGTGGAAACCGAAAGCTGTGCGTATTGGATGCCCATGTCCTCCTCGCCGCATTCGCCCAGGGTGCGCCCGTCGAAGCCGATGATCGCGGAATGCCCGAAGTAGCTGTAGACGCCGTCGAACCCCGCCGCGTTGGCCACGGCCACATAGCAGTTGTTGGCCCAGGCCATCGCCTTGGCCATGATCACCTGCTGATCCTTGGCCGGGTACATGTAGCCCTGGCAGCGCACGACCAGCTCGGCGCCCTTCATCGCGCAGTCGCGCCAGATCTCGGGGTAATTGCCGTCGTCGCAGATGATCAGGCTGATCTTCATGCCCTTCGGCCCCTCGACCACATAGGTCTGATCGCCCGGATACCAGCCCTCGATCGGATTCCACGGCAGGATCTTGCGGTACTTCTGCACGATCTCGCCCTTGTTGTTCATCAGGATGAGCGTGTTGTAGGGCGTCTTCTTGGGATGCTCCTCATGGCGCTCCCCGGTCAGCGAGAACACGCCCCAGACGTTGGCCTTGCGGCAGGCGCGGGCAAAGATCTCGGTCTCGTCGCCGGGGATGGTGGCGGCGGTTTCCATCATCTCGTCCTGATCGTACATGATGCCGTGGGTGGAATACTCGGGGAAAACCACCAGATCCATGCCCGGCAGGCCCTTCTTCATGCCGATCAGCATCTCGCCGATCTTCTCGGCGTTCTCGAGCACCTCGGCCTTGGTGTGCAGCCGGGGCATCTTGTAGTTCACGACGGCGACCCCGACGGTGTCGTCGCTGCTGGAAATATCTCCATGTCTCATGGTGTTCTCCTCTCTGTAAGTGATCTGTTCGTGTTGGTTTCAAAAGGTCAGATGCCGCTCGACCACGGCATCGCTCAGCTCGTCGGTGCGCCCCTCCAGCACCACGCGCCCCTTGTCGAGCAGCAGGAAACGGTCGGACGCGGCCCGCGCGAAAGTCACGTTCTGCTCGACCAGGATGATCCCCAGCCCGTTCTCGCGGTTGAGCCTGATGATCGCCTCCTCGATCTGCTGGACGATGTTGGGCTGAATGCCCTCGGTAGGCTCGTCCAGGATCAGGATCTTGGGGTCCATCGCCAGCGCGCGCCCGATGGCCAGCTGCTGCTGCTGCCCGCCTGACAGCTCCCCGCCCTTGCGGTTCAGGAATTCGTGCAGGATCGGGAAAAGCTCGAAAATATGCTCCGGCACCTCGCGCTTGCCGTCGAGCCGCGCGAAGGTGCCCATCACCAGATTCTCGCGCACCGTGAACTGCGGGATGATCTCGCGCCCCTGCGGGATATAGCCCAGCCCCAGACGGGCGCGGTCGGGGGTGCTGCGGCTCAGCAGGTCCTCCCCGCCGAAGATCAGCCCGCCCTCGCAACGGTCCGTCAGCCCCATGATCGACTTGAGCAGCGTCGTCTTGCCGACCCCGTTGCGCCCCAGCACCGCCAGGAATTCACCCTGGGCGACATCGAAGGAGACCCCCTGAATCACCGGGCTCTTGCCGTAATAGGAAAAAAGCTCACGCGCCTGCATGTTCTGCATGTCTCAGTGCCCCAGATAAGCGGTCTTGACGGCCTCGTCGGCCTCGATCTCGGCGATTGTGCCCTCCGCCAGCATCGCCCCGCGGTTCATGACGATGATCCGGTCCGCCACGGTGCGCACGAAGCTCATGTCGTGCTCCACGACGATCAGCGTGTGGCTCCCGCTGAGCGAGCGGAAGATTTCGGCGGTGCGCTCGGTCTCGCGCACCGTCATCCCTGCGGTCGGCTCGTCCATCAGGATCAGGCGGCTGTCCTGCGCCAGCAGCATCGCGATCTCCAGCCACTGCGTCTCGCCATGCGACAGGTTGCCCGCAAGCGCGCGCGCCTTCCCGTCGAGGTTCACCAGCTCCAGGATATCGCCGGTCTGCGCCGCGTCGGTCAGCGCCAGGCAGCTCAACGCGCGCAGCACGCCCGGACGGCGCGACCGCGCGATCGACATGTTCTCGGCCACGGTCAGCTCCTTGTAGACCGAGGGCACCTGAAACTTGCGCCCGATGCCAAGGCGGGCACGCCGGAATTCGAGCATTCCGCTGACCTCCTGCCCGTTGAACAGGATCGAGCCGCTATCGGCGGCCGTCTTGCCGCAGATCAGGTCGAGCGTCGTCGACTTGCCTGCCCCGTTCGGCCCCAGCAGGCACAGGATCTCGCCCTCCCGCACGTCGAAGCTCAGCCCGTCCACGGCGCGCAACGCGCCGAATTGCACTTTCAGATCGGTAACTTGAAGCTGGCTCATCGCTGCGGCTCCCCGGCTTTGTCAAGAGTGGCGACACCGGGGTCGCGCGCGGCCGCCGGCCGCCTGCCCCCCCGTGCGAACGCCCTGGCGAAATCGACGACCAGCCCGTAGATGCCGCGCGGCATGAACATCACCACCAGCACGAAGACGACCCCCAGAATCAGGTTCCAGCCCTCGACGAAGACATCCGACAGACGCCCCTCCAGCAGGTTCACAAGGATCGCGCCGAAGGCTGCCGCCAGCACCGAATCCCGACCGCCGACCGCGCACCAGATCACGATGGCCAGGCTGAACGACACGCTCATGTAGGTGGGCGACGCGAATTCGAGCACCAGCGTGTAAAGCATCCCCGCCCACCCCGCGAGAGCGGCCGAGATGCAGAATACCAGCGTCTCATAGCTGGCGACGTTGTAGCCGAAGAACCGCGTGCGTTCCGCGTCCTCGCGGATGGCGCGCAGGATCAGGCCGAACTTGCTGTGCGTCAGATAGAACCCGATGGTCAGCGCCACGCTCAGGCAGCCCGCGACGAGGTAGTAGAACCCGGTGCTGTAGGGGTCCACCACCCAGCCCGGCAACGCCAGCTGCGCAAGCCCCGTCAGCCCGTTCTGTCCGCCCGTCAATCCCTGCTGGTTGATGATCACCAGCTGAAAGGCCACCAGAAACGCAAGCGTGATGATCGCCACGAATACCCCGGCGATGCGCGCGCGGAACATGAAGATGGCGATCAACCCGCCCACCGCCGCCGGGATCAAGAGCCCCGCCAGCAGCGTGAAGGCCAGCGACTGGAACGGCACCCAGAGCCACGGCAGCTCGGTGACGTTGTTCCATCCCATGAAATCGGGCAACGACGCACCGCTCGCCTTCAGCTTGAGGTGCATTGCCATCGCATAGGACCCCATGCCGAAGGTGGCCGCCTGCCCGAGGTTGAGCAGACCCGCCGTCCCCCAGCTCAGCGCCAGCGCCGCCGACGCTATGGCCAGCGCCAGATAGCGCGCGAAGGTGTTCAGCTCGAACCCGTCATAGCTCATCACCGCCGGGACGACGAAGATGATGGCGCAGCAAAAAAGCACCAGCGCGATCAGGTCGTAAAGTGGTCTCGATGTCATTGGTGTCTCCTCAGCGGCGCGTCGCGGCGGGGAAAAGCCCGCGCGGGCGGAAACGGATCAGCAGGATGATCCCGGCAAGCACGGCGATGCGGCCCAGGGTGTCGTTCATCAGCATGGACATCAGCGCCGTCGCCTCACCGATCATCACCGATGCGGCCGCCGCACCGATCAGGCTGCCCAGCCCGCCGACGATCACGACAAGGAACGCGTCGACCACCAGCCCCGTGCCCATGGTCGGGATGGTGCTGAACAGCGGCGTGACCAGCGCACCCGCCAACCCCGCAAGCCCCGCCCCATAGGCGAAGGTGATCGAATAGACGCGCTTGGCCTCGATGCCGTAGCATTCCGATATGCCGCGGTTCTGGATCACCGCGCGCAGCTTCATGCCGAATTCGGTACGCGTCATCAGCGCCCAGGACGCAGCAAGCACGGCGATGGAAAAGACGATCACGAAAATGCGGTAGTTCGACATGATCAGCCCGCCGATCTGCACGTTGCCCGTCAGCAGCTCGGGCCCCCGCACGAAGCGCGATTCCGCGCCCACCGAAAGCCGGACCGCCTGTTGCAGGATGATACCGATCCCCCAGGTCGCCAGGATCGTGTCCAGCGGCCGGTGATAGAGCCTTTGCACGATGGCCTTTTCGATCACCCAGCCGATCGCCGCCACCACCACAAAGACGAAGGGCAGCGCCACCAGAATGCTGATGCCCAGATAGGATTGCAGCGCCCAGGTCGTATAGGCGCCCAGCATGACGAATTCGCCATGCGCCAGGTTGATGACCCCCATCGCGCCATAGATGATGGCCAGCCCGAGGGCGATCATCAACAGGATCGAGGCCATGCTCAGCCCGGCGAACAATTGGTTCAGTAACACGTCCATCAGAACGAACCTTTCCGTGGCCCGGCCCGGAACGATCCGAGCCGGGCGCAAAGTTGCGCGTATCGTGAAAGGGGCCCCTGCCCCCGGGCGATCAGGCCTTCACCAGCCCCTGGCCGGTGCAGCTCTGGCCGTCGTAGGCGGCATAGGGTTTGGGCGCGATTCGCTCCTCGCTCTGCACGAGCACCTCGGCCTGGCCGTTCGTCTGCCACTGACCGATCTTCGGCCACAGATGGGTGTGCAGGTTCTCGTCGATCAGAATCTCGCCCTGGGGCGCCATCATCGACATGCCGACCGCCGCGTCGCGGATCGCCTCGGGGGTGATGTTCGACGGGTCCAGCTTTTCCAGCGCGGCCTTGAACTGGTAAACTTGGAAATAGGCCGCTTCGGACACGAAATGCGTGACCTGATCGGCGCCATAACGCGACTTGTAGGCCTCCACGAACTTCTCGTTCTCGGGCGTCTGGTGCCCCATGAAGTAGGGGGCCGAGGAATAATGCCCGGCCGCGGCCTCGCCGCCGATCGCCTTCACCTCGACCTCGGAGCGCGTCAGGCTGATCACCGGCATCTTGCCGGGGTCAAGCTCGGCCGCGTGGTACTGGCGCGCGAAGGCCACATCGCTGTCGCCCACCACCGTGGCAAAGATCACATCCGGCTTTTCCGAGCGGATACGGTTGATGACCGAGCTGAAATCGGAATGGCCGAGCGGCACGTATTCCTCGTTCACCACCTCGCCGCCCAGCTTGCTCAGCAGCGTCTTGCAATAGTTGTTCTCTTCCTTGGGATAGACGTAATTGTTGCCGATCATGTAGAAGCGCGGACCGAAATTCTCGATCGCCCAGGCGATCAGCTCGTCCTGCTGCTGGTTCGGCACGGCGCCGCCGTACATCACGTTGCGCGAACATTCGCGGCCTTCGTAGAGGGTCGGATACCAATAGAGGTTCTTGCGCTGCTCGGTCACCGGCAGCACCGCCTGACGGCTGGCCGAGGTGTAGCTGCCAAAGACGCTGACGCATTTGTCGCGGATCATCAGACGCCGCGCACGGTCGGCATAGGTCGCCGGGTCGGAGGCAGGATCCTCGATGATCGGCCGCAGCTGCTTGCCGTGAACGCCGCCGTCGGCGTTGATCTCCTCGATCGCCATCAGCGCGGCGTCATGCAGCGTGCTCTCGACCACCGCGACCGCGCCCGTCAGCGAAAACAACAGACCCACCGGAATGTCGTTTCCCTGCGCCAGACTCGCGTTCGTCATCGTCAGCAGACCCGGCGCCGACAGCCCGCCGATCATGCCCGTCGCACCGACCGATCCCATGAATTGGCGTCTTTTCATTTCAAGCTCCCCGTTGTTTTTCGAGCAGCCTTATGGCCAAAAAAAAAGCTCTCCAACGTGGTCGAAACCACAGTTGGAGAGCTTTTTTGCTCGGATTTTAATTCAGACTCGCCATTGAGCCTGCCTTTAGTGTTGAGCAGGTTCTGAATTAAAGCAAATCATTTTTTCTATTAGATTACGGTCGCTTAGCCCTATATTGCAGCGCAGCAAACCTGCTGCAGCTGCACAATGCGCGGGGTTCGACTCAACGAACGCGCGCCCATTAACCGCCATTCAAGCCCTGCCGGTCAGGCCCGTACCTCGCAGACCGGCACACGGCGTCCGGTCGTTTCGCCAGGCGGCGGACATCCCCGCAAATCGGCCCGTCACGTCACCGGCACCACGAGGACCCGGCGCACCGCCGGGTCGACCGCGGCATAGGCGTTGAGCAGCCGGGCCAGCAGATGGGTGCTGACGTAATCGGCAACGAAACGCGACGGCGCAGCGAGCGTCACGCAGCCGTCCTCATGCGCCATTTCCGACAGCTGCGCGAACCAGGCCCTGCTCAACGCGGGGTCTTCGCGGCGCAGCCGTGCCAGCGCCAGCCCCCAGGTATCCTCCGCCGACGTCCCGCGCCCGCGCGGCTGGAGCGGCTGGAACGGGATCACGTTCGGGTCCGCCGTCCCCGCCGCCAGGGCGTCCAGCCCCTCGCCCGGCCCCGCGCGCATATCCGCGCCCCCGCCGTGGCGTTCCTGCATCCGGGCGGTGAAATCGGACCCGATGGTGTCCCACTCGGGCGCCGTCTGCGCCATCAGCGCGGCCATGTTCAGCGCATAGACCGTGACCCGCCCCTTGACGCCCGCGCGTTTGACCTCCAGCCAGCCCGCGCTGCGCAGCTTGGCCATCTCGCGCTTGACGGTGCGCTCCTCGACCGACCACAGCCGCGCGATCTCGGCCCGCCCGATCGAAAGTTCGTTGTTCTGCCAGTTGTAGCGCGTCGTGATCAGAACCATTAGCCGCAGCATCAGCCGCTGCCGATGCTTGTCGCCCGCCAGGGCCGTGACCCCCAGCGCCGACAGGATATCGTATTTCAGGGCGGACGCATTGCGCCCGACCGGTTTCGCCACCTGCATGAGCCTGCTCCGCCCCTTGCCGCCCGGTTTCCGTTACGGGTCTGCCTCGTGTCTGTCTCGCAACCGGGTGCTTGCCGGCCTGCTGTCCGGTTTGATCTGGCGGGGCTGACCGGGTCATCCAACGCTTTTCCGAACTTGTCGCCAATTTGCGTCCAACACTTCGATTCTGTCAAGCGATCGTGCAGCAGCCGTCGGTTTCCGCTCCTTCCTCTTCCCCTTTCAAAATGAAATCCGGTGAAGATACAGGTGATGGGGGACATCATGGACGTCCCCCCATGGGGCGAAAATGTCCCCCTATCCATCGCGTCTCTCTGCCGGGCGACCCCCAACATGTGGCGGCGTACCCGGCTCTTTCGTGCGGCGCCTGCGGCCCGTCCGCCGGGCGCCGCGCGAATCGGCGCGAGGGGGCGCGGCCCTTTATCGCTTACCCGCGGGTAAGACCCGCCTGCCCCTCCGCAAGATGATATTAGCTTTTGCCTCAAACGCAAATTAAGCGTAAATGAAGACAAAGCGCTAAAAACCGTCCTGCGAGGCTCAGACAGAATGTATACCCACGAAGATCTCGGCATCCTTCAAAACCGCTCGCTCAAGCTTCAGGGCTGGATCAGGCAGCAGACCTTTTCGCCGGGTATGGAAAAGACGCTGCGCCGGTTCTCCTCCTGGGAAGTGGCGGAACTGATCTTTCGCATCAACCAATCCACCTTCCGCGGCAAGCTCGCCGCCGACCCGTCGCTGCCCACCGGCGAGGTCGAGCAGGAAGGCCGCCAGCGCTGGTTCTCGCTGGAGGAGATCAACGAGCTGCGCCGCCGGCTGAAGATCAACAAGCGCAGCCTGATGCCCCGACGCGCGGCCGGTCAACGCGCGGTCCGCGCGGCGGTCGCCAATTTCAAGGGCGGTGCGGGCAAGTCCACCGTGGCACTGCATTTCGCCCATGCCGCCGCGCTCGACGGCTACCGGGTGCTTGTCGTCGACTTCGACCCGCAGGCCACGCTCAGCCATTCGCTGGGCCTGACCGATGTGGCCGAGGAGCACACCGTCTGGGACATCATGGCGCGCGATCTGATCCGCGAGACCGAGCGGATGAACGCAGGCCCCGTCGGTGCCGAAACCGGCGCCGCCCTGCCCCAGCGCCACCTGCCCGCCGCCATCACCGAACTGGGCCTGGGCGAGCTGCGCATCGGGGATTTCATCAAGCCCACGTCCTGGCCGACGATCGACGCGATCCCCTCCTGCGCCAACGCGGCCTTCGTCGAATTCGCGAGTGCCCAATACCGCCACCTCAACCCCGACTGGTCGTTCTTCGCCGCCGTGTCGCGCTATCTCGACCAGATCCCCGACGACAGCTACGACATCATCATCTTCGACTGCCCGCCCGCGATCGGCTACCAGTCCATGAACGCGGTCTTTGCCGCCGACATCCTCTATGTGCCCTCCGGCCCCGGCTATTGGGAATACGATTCCACCACCTCCTTCGTCGGGCAGCTTTCCGAGGCGCTGGAGGATCTTTCGGCCGGTTTCGACGGCACCTTACCCACGGGTAAGATCACCCTGCCCAAGGCCTTCTACGACATCCGGTTCCTGCTGACCCGCTATGAGCCGGGCAACGATCTGCACCGCGCCATGCAGGACGCCTTTCGCAAGGTCTGGGGCGATCACGTCGCCGACAACCCGGTGGAGATGACGCGCGCGGTCGAACAGTCGGGGCGTTTCCTGAATTCGGTCTATGAAATGGATTACCGGGAAATGACCAGAGAGACCTGGCGCCGCGCGAGATCTACATTCGACGCGGCCTATGAGGAATTCCGCCAGACCGTGCATGACGCATGGGCGCAGATGGAGGCAGGCAAATGAGCAAGAAGCGCAGAATGTTCGACATCGACATCCCCGAGATGGGCGCGATGGAGGTCGGCAAGGTCCCCGACCGGGTGCTGCGGCGCGGGCCGATGGCCTCGGCCATCAATGAAAACGCCAGCGCGTTGCGCGACCGCAAGGCGGCCGAGGACAATATCCGGGACGAAAACGACCGCCTCGCCGCGGAATTCGTGCGCCTGAAACGCGATGGGCTGATCACCGACCGCATCGCGCTCGACGCGGTGGTGACCGAGCGGCTGCTGCGGGATCGGAAGCCGGGCGAGGATGACGCGCTGGAAGAGCTGAAAACCTCGATCCGCGAGGTCGGCCTGTCCAATCCTATCCGCGTGGAGGCCCGCGAGGACGGCCGGTTCGAGCTCATCCAGGGGATGCGGCGCCTGATGGCGTTCCGGGCCCTGCGCGAGGAAACCGGCGCCGCCGCCTATGACACGATTCCCGCCGGCATCCTCCCGATCGAGGCACGCGTCGGGACCAGCTATCGCCGGATGGTGGATGAAAACCTCGTGCGCAAGAATATCTCCTTCGCCGAGATGGCCACGCTGGCGCGCCGCTATGCCGCCGATCCCGCCAATGGCTGCGCCGATGTGGCCGACGCGGTGTCGGAGCTTTTCAAATCCGCGACCTACACCAAGCGCAGCTATATCCGCGCCTTCGTCGAGCTGCTGTCGCGGCTGGACCGGGCGCTGGAACACCCCGAGGAAATTCCGCGCAACCTCGGGGTCGAGCTGAAACGGCAGATGGACCGGGACGAGTCGCTGGCCGCGCGCGTTCTGACCGCGCTGGAGGCCGAGCCGGGCCGCACCGCCGGGCGCGAGGTCGAGATCCTGCGCGCGGCCGTCGGCGGGGCAGGGGGCTTACCCACGGGTAAGGCCGCCGCGAAACCGGCGCGCCCGCGGCAGGCCAAGACCACCTTTCAGGTGCCGTCGGGCCGCGGCATCGCCAAATGCAACGCGTCGCATGGTCGGCTGGAGCTGCGCGAGGACCGCGATTTTTCCTCGATCGAGCGGCGCAAGCTCGAACGGGCGCTGGCGGCATTCTACGCCAAGCTGAACGAATGACCGCCGGTGCGATCTTACCCACGGGTAAGGCAGGGGAGGGTGAGGCGGCGGCCCCGGCAAGGACGGCGGCAACGTCCTGAAGCCTCGGGCTGCGCGGCATCCGACGTCTATCGTATCACGGTTTTGCACGGACTGACGTCCGCGCGGTCCGCTTTCGCCGTGTTTCCGGCGGTGTCCGACGCGTCGTGGCAAGCCGATGGGCTTTTGCTGATGACCGATAGGACGAGATGCCGACACTTCCAGTCGGCGCCGCTGCATCATGCCCCGCGGATGCGGGGAAGCCCTATGTCGATCAACAGATTGATAATGCTGCGATTTTAAGGAGCCATCGTTGCGCTGCATGTGTCGGATTCCGGTCGACAGGCTCTCGATGCCGCTGCCGATGCGCGACTGCAATCTGTCGAGGTGGGCGCTTTCGCAGGAATGACGAAGCGCCGGCGCGCCTCGCTACCGTGCCGAAATTTCCAGTGTCCCGTCCAGGTCGCGCAGGGTTGCGTGCAGGCGGATCTTGCCGGTTCGGCCGGTCAGCCGCAGCCAGCAGCCCGTGCTGCCGCCCAGAAGGACGGGGCGGTCGGGGCCGATCAGGGTTGCCGGGCCTTCGACGCTCAGCGAGACGGGCTCGTTGAGGAAATGCAGCTTGTTGCCCGCCTGGTCGAGCGCGCGGATCATCACGCGGATCTCCTCGCTCGGGTCGGCGGGGGCATCGGTGACGTCCGGGGTCAGGTCCAGCCGATCGAGCATCGCATCTGCGGGAAAGCTGCGCTCCGCCACCAATTGGCCGCCTCGAAACCCGCGCAGCCGACCGGCGTGCCAGCTTTCGCCCCAGGCGGTCAGCTCGTCGGGGCTGAAATGCCGGTGGTCTATGATCACGGGGGCATGCGGCAGATGCGCGAAGCGCGCGCGATCCGGGCCGACCCGTTTGACCACGTCGCCATAGGCCAGTTCGACCTCGTCGCAATTGGTCAGGACGATCAGCGGCACGACGCCGCCGATGTTGCGCTCGCCGCGCGACCAGACGGTGACGGGTTCCATCACGATCGCCTCGTCGGGGTCGCGCTGGCTGGCGTAGGCGTAGGCGGCGAACTTGGGTTCGCGGAAGATCGTCATGACGCCGTGATGGCAGATCCGGTCGCCCGCGCCGAAATCGCTGTGGGTGTTGTAGTCGAACATGCACCAGCCGATGCAGCCCGCCAGCCCCGCATCCGGGTCATGGGCGGCATCGAGCACCTCGAGATGGCGCAGCACGTGTTCGTGGTGGCGATGTTCGGGGTCGCCCGCCTTGGTCGGAAACATGTGGCCGTTATATTCGGTCACCAGATAGGGCACGCGCGTCGGCAGCCCCGTCACCTCCTGCTGGTCGCGCAGCGCGGTGCGCGGCCGGTTCGAGAAGGGCTGCTCAAAATCGCCGAGGATGAAATCGTTCATCGTGTAGACGTCTTCGAGCAGCTGGCTGTCGGGGATGCAGCGCACGCCGCCGGTGGGGCGGGTGGGGTCGAGATCATGCGCCAAGGCGTTGGTGCGCCTGTAGAAGTCTTCGGCATCGGGGCTTTCGTTGATCCGCACGCCCCAGATGATGACCGAGGGGTGGTTCCAGTCGCGGCGAATCATCCGCTCGACGGTGCGCAGCGATTCGTCCTGCCATTTCGCGCCGCCGATATGCTGCCAGCCGGGGATTTCCTCGAACACCATCAGCCCGATCTCGTCGCAGCGGTCGAGGAAATACGGGCTTTGCGGGTAATGCGAGGTGCGCGCGATGTTGCAGCCCAGATCGAAGCGCAGGATGTCGGCGTCGCGCTGCTGGCTGCGCCTGCCCTGGGCATAGCCGGAATAGGGAAAGCTCTGGTGGCGGTTGAGCCCGCGCAGGATCACGCGCTCGCCGTTGAGGAAGAACCCTTCGGGGGTGAATTCGGCGTGGCGGAAGCCGAAACGCTCGGTCACGCGGTCGCCGCTTTCGGGCAGCGTGACGCTGAGCGTGTAGAGCGCGGGCGTGTCGGGCGACCAGAGCGTGATGTCGGCGAGACCCTCGAAAACGATTTCGCCGGTGCCCGCAGCCGTGCCCGCGGTGCGCGCGATCTCGGTGCCTTGCGCGTCCGACAGCACCGCTTCGACCGGGCCGGGGGCGTCGAATTTCGCGATGACGCGCCGGGGTTTCGCCAGGACGTCGGGGGTCTCGATCTTCAGGGCGGCGATATGGGCGCGGGGCAGGATTTCCAGCCAGGCGTCGCGGTAGAGACCCGCGTAGGTCAGATAGTCGATCCGGCCGCCGAAGGGCGGAATTTCGGGATTTTCCGCGCCATCGATCTGCACGCTGACCAATGCGGCGCCATGTTCGAAGCGATCCGTCAGATCGACGGTGAAGGGGGTATAGCCGTCGCGGTGGCGCAGCGTTTCCTCGCCATTCACGAAGACCACCGCATCCGCCATCGCCGCGTCGATGCGCAGCCGGACGATCTTGCCCGCCCAGGCGTCGTCCCACGCGATTTCGCGCTGATAGGTGAAAGCCCGCTGAAAGGCGCGTTCGTCGAAATAGCTCATCGGCAGATCGACGGCGTTATGGGGCAGGGTGACCGTCGCGCCCTCGAGCCGCGGTGTCGCGCGGGCCGCGTGTGAGCCGTTCGCGAAGGTCCAGCCTTCGTTCAGTTTGCTGATCGTGCGCATCCTCACCACTCCGCGAAGCTGCCATCGGCGTGGCGCCAGACCGGGTTGCGCCAGCGGTGGCCTTCGCGGGCCGCCTGCCGGACCTTGTGCTCATCGACCTCGATGCCGAGGCCCGGCCCCTGCGGGATCGCGACAGATCCGTTTTCATAGGCAAACACGGTGGGGTCGATCAGGTAATCGAGCAGATCCGAGCCTTCGTTGTAGTGGATGCCGAGCGATTGTTCCTGAATGAAGGCATTGTAGCAGACGGCGTCGAGCTGAAGGTTCGCGGCCAGCGCGATCGGGCCCAGCGGGCAATGCAGCGCCAGCGCCACGTCATGCGCCTCGGCCATCGCGGCGATACGGTAGGTTTCGGTGATGCCGCCCGAATGCGAGGGGTCGGGCTGGATGATGTCGACATAGCCCCCTTGCAGGATCGCCTTGAAATCCCAGCGCGAATAGAGCCGCTCGCCGAGGGCTATCGGCGTCGGGCAATGGGTCGCGATCTCGCGCAGCGCCTCCGCATGTTCGCTGAGCACCGGCTCCTCTATGAACATCAGGTTGAAGGGTTCGAGCGCCTTGGCGAGCTGCTTGGCCATGGGGCGATGAACGCGGCCGTGGAAATCGACGGCGATGCCGAAATCGGGGCCCATTTCGCTGCGGATCGCCTGCACGCGTTCAAGCACCGCATCGATACGGGCATGGCTGTCGATGAACTGCATCTCTTCGGTGCCGTTCATCTTGACGGCGGTAAACCCCCTGTCGCCGCAGTCGCGCGCCATGCGGGCCGTGTCGCCCGGCCGGTCGCCGCCTATCCAGCTGTAGATGCGGATGCGGTCGCGCTGTCGGCCGCCCAGAAGCGCGTGCACCGGCTGGCCGAGGGCCTTGCCCTTGATGTCCCACAGCGCCTGATCCAGCCCTGCGATGGCCGACATGTGGATGCCGCCGCCGCGATAGAAGCCGCCGCGGTACATCACGGTCCAGTGGTCCTGGATATGGCCGGGGTCCTTGCCGATCAGATAGTCCGACAGCTCCTCCACACAGGCGGCGACGGTGGCGGCGCGGCCCTCGAGAACCGGCTCCCCCCAGCCCGAGAGGCCCTCGTCGGTCGAGATCTTCACGAAACACCAGCGCGGGGGCACGATGAAGGTTTCGATGGCGGTGATTTTCATGGCTGTCCTCGGAATGGCTGGGGTCGGTCAGGCATCGAACGGGTCGGTGATCGCGAAGCGGGCGTTGACGAAGGCATCGGCCACGAGCCGCATCGGTGCGAGGTCGAGGTCGCTTTGCCCTTCGCGCACCAGATCGTGCATCCGGGCATAGAGATTGGCGTATTCGCGGTTCCCGCCCGAGGCGATCAGCCGTCCCGCGACGTGGAATGCCGCCCCGCCCTTGTCGAGCACGGCCTGCCCCCGGTCGGTATCGAACGTGATGCGCCAGAGTTCCTCGCCGGTTTCGCGCCAGTCGAAATAGGCGGTGATCGCGGTTTCGCCCGCGCGCATCGACAGATCGGCGGCGATCGGGGTCTGGCGCCCGCGCGGCACGCTCAGCTGCGCGGCGGTCAGGCGTACGGGCGGGTGCAGGGGCGGGCGCAGGATGCGGGTCAGGATCGAGAGCGCGTTGATACCCGGATCGAAGACGCCGAGACCGCCCGGCGCCCAGATCCAGTCCTGTCCGGGGTGCCATTTGCGCACGTCTTCGCGCCAGTCGATTCGCGCCGATGCGATCTGGCGCGGGGAAAGCCATTCGCCTGCGGTCTCGACCGCCGCCGCCTCACGCGAATGCCAGCTGGCGAAAATGGTCAGGCCGGCCCCCTCGGCGGTCTCGCGCAGCGCCTCGATTTCGCTCAGCGTCATGCCGGGGGGTTTTTCCAGCATCAGATGGCGGCCCGCGCGCAGCACCGCCATCGCCTGCTCGAACCGTCCCTGCGGCGGCGTGCAGAGCGACACGGCCGCGATACCGGGTTGCGCCGCCAGCATCGTGCATACGTCGGGGTAGCACGGCAGGTCGGGCACCGTCGCATTGCGGCTGGCGATCGCGGCCAGATGCACACCCGCGGTCCGCGCGATCGCGGGCAGGTGCTGGGCGCGGGCGATGGCGCCCAGCCCGACAAGGCCGATGGAAAGGCTCATCCCCCGGTCCGGCTCTGGGCCGGGGCCTGAGTTGAGGCCTGAGTTGGGGCCTGCGTGGGGGCCTGGGTCGGCATGTACGTCTGTGCGCGCACCCGGGCGCCGGTGCCTGCGTCGAAGACATAAAGCGACGCGGGATCGAAGCTCAGCCCGGTGCTGCCGCCCCCGGCGGCGTCGAGGCGCTGGTCCGTCTCGACCACGACACGCTCGCCGGTTGCTGCGCTCAGATGCGCATAGCTCACCCCGCCGAGGTTTTCGGCCATCTCGATGGTGAAGGGACCTTCGGTGCGGTCAAGGCGCAGGGCGTTGGGACGGATGCCGATTTCGAGCTTCGTGCCCTCGGCGGGCAGTTCGACGGGGCTTGCGACGCGCTGCGCGAGGGCAGGCACGTCGAGCTGGCCGCCCGCGACCGAGGCGGTCAGGAAGTTCATCGAGGGCGAGCCGATGAACCCCGCGACAAACCGGTTGTCGGGATCGTCGTAGAGGTCCATCGGGCTGCCGACCTGTTCGATATTGCCCGCGCGCAATACGACGATCTTGTCGGCCATGGTCATCGCCTCGACCTGATCGTGGGTGACGTAGATCATCGTGGCGCCGATCTCTCTATGCAGCCGCGCGATCTCGGCGCGCATCTCGACGCGCAGCTCGGCATCGAGGTTTGAAAGCGGCTCGTCGAAGTGGAACCCGTCCGGCCCGCGGGTGATCGCCCGGCCGTTGGCGTCGCGCTGGCGCTGACGGGCCGAGAGGGGGGCCGGTTTGCGGTCGAGCAGGGGTTCGAGCTTGAGGATCTGCGCGGCCATCTTCACCTTGGCGGCGATCTCGGCCTTGGGATGGCCGTTCATCTTCAGCCCGAAGCCCATGTTTTCGCCCACCGTCATATGCGGATAAAGCGCGTAGGTCTGGAACACCATCGCGATGCCGCGTTCGGCCGGTTCGGCCCTTGTCACCTCGTGCCCGCCGATGCGGATCGCGCCGCCGGTGGTTTCCTCCAGCCCTGCGATCATCCGCAAAAGGGTGGATTTGCCGCAACCCGAGGGGCCTACGAAGACGCAGAACTCTCCCGGCTCGACCGCCAGATCGACGCCGTGGATCACTTCCGCCTGGCCGAATTTCTTTACGACCTTTTCCAGTGCGACTCCGCTCACGGGGTCTCCTCCCTTGTGATGCGACCGGGTTCAGACCGGCCCTTTCTGTTCCGGAAAACGCCAGTCGATGGCCGCCTTCGCAATCTTCTCCGCCGTCTCGAGGATCAGCGGCGCATAGCTTTCGAGGCGCGCGTGGGCGTCGGCCTGCGCCGAGGTGATCGAAAGCGCGCCCAGCACGCGGCCCTGCGCCGACAGGATCGGCGCCGCGACACAGCGGATGCCCGGCTCATGCTCCTCGTTGTCCCAGGCAAAGCCGCGTGCGCGGATGTTCGCAAGTTCGGCGCGCAGGCTCGTCTCATCGGTGAGGGTGTGGTCGGTGAAGCGGTGAAAGCTTTGTCTGGTGAGCGCGTCGCGCAAGGCCTTTTCGCTCAGATGGGCCAGCATCGCCTTGCCGACGCCTGTGCAATAGGCGGGGCCGACCTTGCCCGACTGGGAGAACATCTCGACCGGGCGCGCGGCGTTGCGCTTGTCGACATAGAGCACCATGCCCTGATCGAGCTGGGCGAGGTGCAGCGTCTGCCCCGTGCCTTGCGAAAGCTGATCGAGAAAGCCCGCCGCGATTGGCGCGAGCGAGCTTTGCGCCCAGGCGCCATGGGCCAGCCGCACGAGGCGCAGCCCCGGCATATAGGTCTGCCGTTCCTCGTCGAAGGCGAGCATTCCCTGGTTCGTCAGCGTTTGCACGAACCGGTAGAGCGTCGCCTTGGGCAGACCCGAGACCGGAAGCAGTTCGGCAAAGCGCACGGGGCGGCCGAAGGCGGCCACGAGGTCGAGCACGGCAAGCGTGCGTCCGACGGTGCCGTCCGATTTGCCGGGCGATCTGCCGTCCGATCGATCGGGCGTGGGCGTGGCGTCGTTCATGGTCTCCTCCCCAAGGATGTTGACAGAATGAAAGATTCGCGGCAGCATTTCAACATGTAAAACAAGGTTTCATTATTTGGAACTAAATTGGAAGCCTTGGGCTACGAGATTTGGGAGGAGAAACCGCATGAATTTTCTGAAAACCACCGCGCTCCTGGCGCTGATGGGCGCGATGGCCGTGCCCGCCATGGCCCAGCAGCGCACGCTCAAGCTGTTCACCGACGCGTCCGACCCGGCGCCGAAGGCCGCGTTCGAAGAGCTCGTGAAGGGGTTCGAGGCCGAAAACCCGGATGTGACGGTCGAGGTGAACACCTTCGATCACGAGGGCTACAAGACCGCGATTCGCAACTTCCTGACCGCGGACAGCCCCGATCTGGCGAATTGGTACGCGGGCAACCGGATGGCGCCCTTCGTCAACGCGGGCCAGTTCACCGATGTCTCCGATGTGTGGAAAGAGAACGGGCTGAACGACAGCCTCGGCTCGGCGCTGCAATCGATGACGATCGACGGCAAGCAATGGGGCGTGCCGTACACCTACTATCAGTGGGGCATTTACTATAACAAAGACCTTTACAAAAAGGCCGGACTCGAGGTGCCCGAGACCTGGGACGCGTTCATTGCGAACTGCAAGACGTTTCAGGAAATGGGCGTCGACTGCCTGACGACCGGGACCAAGGCGCTTTGGCCCGCCGCGGGGATCTTCGACTATCTCGATCTGCGCACCAACGGCTATGAGTTCCACATGCAGCTCACCAACGGCGAGATTGCGTGGACAGACGAGCGGGTGAGGAACGTCTTTGCCGAATGGGCGAAAGTGCTGCCCTATACCACCAGGAACGTGGCCGCGATCGACTGGCAGGACGCGGTGTCGAACATCGTGCAGGGCAAGGCCGCGAACTACGTCATGGGCAATTTCGCCGTCGCCACCTTCAAGGATGGCGGGATGACCGACGACAGCCTCGGTTTCATGGACTTCCCCACGATCAACCCCGACATCCCGCGAGCCGAGGAAGCGCCGACCGACACGATCCACATTCCGGCAGGCGCGAAGAACAAGGCCGACGCCAAGAAGTTCCTCGCCTATATCGCGCGCGCCGATGTGCAGACCAAGATGAACGACACGCTGGGCCAGCTGCCGATCAACAAGAACGCCTCGGTCGGCGACGATCCGTTCCTGCAGCAGGGTTTCGAGGTGCTGTCCACCGCCGAGGGCGGCATCGCGCAGTTCTTCGACCGTGACGCGCCCGCGCGGATGGCGAAGGCGGGCATGGAAGGGTTCCAGGAGTTCATGGCCTATCCCGACCGGCTCGACACGATCCTCGAGCGGCTCGAGAAGATGCGCCAGCGGGTCTACAAGAACTGATCCTTCTTCCGGGCGGCGCCGATACCGGGCGCCGCCCGTTCCGTTTCCCGATCCGAGGAATGCGACGATGACCGTCTCACCCGCCATGTCCGAACCGCGAGCGGATAGCGGCACGCCCGCGCCGCGCCGTCGCCGAATGAGCCGCAAGTGGGCGCCCTGGCTGTTTCTGGCCCCCGGCGCGCTGATGTTCGTGATCTATGTCCTCATCCCCATCGGAGAATCGATCTGGATCTCGTTCTACCAGTGGGACGGGCTGAGCCCCAGACTGTGGATCGGGCTGGAGAACTACCGCGAACTGCTCGATGACGAGGCCTTCTATACCAGCCTCAAGAACAATGTGATCTGGCTGGCGCTCTATATGCTGGCGATCCCGCTGGGGTTGTTCATCGCGCTGTTCCTGAACCAGACGGTTCGCGGAATTCGGATCTACAAGTCGCTGTTCTTCTTTCCCTTCGTGATCTCGCAGGTCGTGGTCGGTCTGATCTTCTCGTGGTTCTATGCGCCGGGGTTCGGGTTGTTCTTCGAGGTGACGAAATGGCTGGACGGGACGGGGATCGCGGTGCTGGCCAATCCCGATACGGTGACATACGGGATCATCGCCGCGGGGCTTTGGCCGCAGATCGCCTATTGCATGATCCTCTATCTGACCGGCCTCAACGCCGTCGCGCCCGACCAGATCGAGGCCGCGCGGCTCGACGGGGCGAAGGGCGTCCGGATGCTTTGGTATGTGGTGCTGCCGCAGCTGCGCCCGGCCACCTTCATCGCGGTTGTCGTGACCGTGATCGGCGCGCTGCGCAGCTTCGACCTCGTGTCGATCATGACCGATGGCGGTCCCTTCGGGTCGTCGCGCGTGCTGTCCTACTACATGTATGAGCAGGCGCTTTCGGAATACGGCTATCGCATGGGGTATGGCGCGGCGATCGCCGCGGTGCTTTTCGCGATCATGATGATCTTCATTTCGGGCTTCATCTGGAAGATGTGGCGCGACGAAAAGGGCCTGTGAGATGTTTCCCAAACCCGTCCAATCCATGAGCCCCGCCGCCAGGCTGGGCTATCAGGTCGCGCTGCCTGCGATGCTGGTGATCTGGCTGCTGCCTCTGCTGGGGGTGGCGGTCACGTCGATCCGCCCGTCGAGCGATCTCGCGCAGGGCAATTATTTCGGCGTGCCCTCGTATCTGGCGTTTTCGAACTATCTCGACGTGTTCAGGAATTCGCCTTTTGCCAGCTATCTGCTCAATTCGTTCAAGGTGACGATCCCGACGGTGATCGGGGCGGTGGGCCTGTCCTGCCTCACGGGGTATGCGCTCGCGGTTTACAGGTTCAAGGGCAACCTGCTGATCTTCTTCATCTTCGTGGCGGGCAACTTCGTGCCCTTCCAGATCCTGATGGTGCCGGTGCGCGACCTGACGGTGAACATGGGGCTTTACGACACGATCACCGGGCTGGCGCTGTTCCACGTCGCGTTCCAGACCGGGTTCTGCACGCTTTTCATGCGCAATTTTATCAAGGCGCTGCCGAAAGAGCTGATCGAGGCCGCGCGCGTCGAGGGGGTGAGCGAATGGCAGATCTTCCGGCATGTCGTGCTGCCCCTGGTGCGGCCCGCGATCGCGGCGCTTTCGGTGCTGATCTTCACCTTCATCTGGAACGATTATTTCTGGGCGACGGTGCTGACCACCGGGGCGGACACACAGCCGATCACCGCGGGGCTGCAATCGCTCAACGGTCAATGGGTCGCGGCGTGGCAGCTGGTTTCGGCCGGTTCGATCCTGGCCGCGTTGCCCCCCGTCGCGATGTTCTTTCTGATGCAGAAACACTTCATCGCGGGCCTCACGCTCGGGGCGGTGAAATGATCCGCACCTGGCAATTGAGCAACGCAGGCCGGAGCCTTGTTCTGGCAAGCCGCGACGACCGCCTGCCCGAGATCGTCTATTGGGGGGCTGCGCTGCCCGAGGGGGAGGATCTGGCCGCGCTGGCGCAGGCCGTCGTGCCCGATGTCACGGGCGGGATGCTCGACCGCGTGCCGGAACTTTCGATCTGCCCGGAGGAAAGCCGGACCTTCCCGGCAGAGCCCGGGCTGATCGCGCGCGATGGTGCGGCGCGCCCCCTGCGGCCCGCGTTCCGCTTCGTGCGGGAGGAGCGTCGGCCGGGGCGGCTGACGCTGGCGTTCCGCGACGCGGCCCTGGGCCTGGGCTATCGCGCGCATTTCGCGCTCGACGGCGACACCGGGCTGGTCGCGGCCAGGGCCGCGGTCGACAGCGATCGGCCGATCATGGTGCACTGGCTTGCGGCGCCGGTCTTTCCCGGCCCGCAGCTGGCCGATGAGATGCTGGAATTCTCGGGCCGCTGGATCGGGGAATTCCAGATCGAGGCCTCGCCCTGGCGCCCGGGCCAGCGGGCGCGCGATAACCACACCGGCCGCAGCGGGCATGAACATTTTCCCGGACTGATCCTGCCCGCGCGCGGGGCCACGAAGACCCGGGGCGAGACCTGGGCCTTTCACTACGGCTGGTCGGGCGGGCACCGGATGGTGGCGGAAGAGCTGCCCGACGGCCGCCGACAGATCCAGTTCGGCCACGCGAGCGGGTCCGAGACGCGCGCCGCCGCGCATTTCGAGACCGCGACGCTTTTTGCCGCCTTTTCGCAGGCGGGATCGAACGGCTGCGCGGTGGCCTTTCAGCGCCATCTGCGCGCCCGCGCCCCGCAGGCCCGCCGCCCGGTGCATTACAATTGCTGGGAGGCGGTCTATTTCGACCACGCCCTGGACGAGCTGAAGGAGATCGCCGCGCGCGCCGCGCGTCTGGGGGCAGAGCGTTTCGTGCTCGATGACGGCTGGTTCGGCAGGCGCGACGATGACAGCTCGTCGCTGGGCGACTGGACGGTCGATCCGCGCAAATATCCCGACGGGCTGGGCCCGCTCGTCGACCATGTCCGCGGCCTCGGGATGGAGTTCGGCCTCTGGTTCGAGCCCGAGATGGTCAACCGCGCCAGCGATCTGGCGCGCGCCCGTCCCGAGTGGCTGCTGGGCCCGGAGGATCAGATCGAGGGCCGCCAGCAACGCGTGCTCGACATGGCGAACCCGGCGGTGCGCGATCATCTGTTCCGGGCGATCGACGCGGTGTTGTCGGATCATGCGGTTTCCTACGTCAAATGGGATCACAACCGGGTCCTGCCTCATGCCGACGCGGCGCAGACGCGCGGGTTGTACGATCTGCTCGACCGGCTGGGCACAGCGCATCCCGGGGTGGAATTCGAAAGCTGTGCCTCGGGCGGGGGGCGGATCGATTTCGGCATTCTCGAACGCACGGGCCGGGTCTGGCTGTCGGACAGCAACGACGCGCTGGAGCGGCTGCGCATCCAGCATGACGCGGCGCTTTTTCTGCCGCCGGGCGTCACCGGCTCGCATGTCGGGCCGCGCATCTGTCACACGTCGGGGCGGGTGATCGACATCCGCACCCGCGCCTGGGTGGCCGCGCAGCGCCACATGGGGTTCGAGATGGACCCGCGCGAGCTGACCGAGGAGGAGGCCGACGTGCTTTCCGAGGTCACGGCCTGGTGGAAATCCAATCGCGACTGGCGGATGGGGGCCGATATCCTGCGGCTCGAAAGTGCCGATCCGGCGGTGATCGCAGAGATGCAGCTGGCCGGGGATGGCAGCCGGTTCGTCCTGTTCGCCGGACAGGCGGTGACCTCGGCGCAGATCCTGCCGCGCCCGCTGCGGCTGACGGGGCTGGACCCGGCGGCCCGTTACTGTTTGCGGCTGATCACCGCGCGCGACCTGCCGCGGCTGTCGCGCGGCGCGCCCGCGCTGAAATCGGGTCCCGTCACGTTCAGCGGGCAGGCCCTTATGGGGCAGGGGGTCTCCTTGCCCTGGACCTTCCCCGAACGGCTCCATGTGATCGAAGGAGAAAGACTATGAGCGACGCGGCACCCGACTGGATCGCCGCAGATTGGGGCACGACGCATCTGCGGCTCTGGGCGATGCGCGGGTGCGAGGTGCGCGAACGCCGGGCCTCGGATCAGGGCATGGGCAAGCTGACGCCGGCCCGGTTCGGCCCGGTCCTGGAAGCGGCTGTCGCGGGTTGGGGCGCGGCCCCGGTCGTGACCTGCGGCATGGTCGGATCGCGCCAGGGCTGGGCCGAGGCGCCCTATACGCCCGCGCCCTGTGCCGCGGAACCCCGGCTGGTGCGCGTGCCCGACCACGCGGCGCGCCCGGTCTATATTGCCCGCGGCGTGCGCCAGGACAGCCCGCCCGACGTGATGCGCGGCGAGGAGACCCAGATCGCGGGGCTGAGGCTGCGCGAACCGGGTTTCGAGGGCACGGTCTGCCTGCCCGGCACCCATACCAAATGGGTGGCCCTGCACGCGGGCCGGATCGCGCGGTTTCGCAGCTGCATGACGGGCGAGATCTACGATTTGCTGGCGCATCGGTCGGTGCTGCGCCACACGCTGGAAGGGGGCTGCGAGGACATGGACGCTTTCGACAGGGGCTGCGCCGAGGCGCTGGCCGATCCGGCCGCGGCGTATGGCGCGCTTTTTGCCCTGCGCGCCCGCGCGCTGCTGGGGGATCTGGCGCCCGGGGCCGCGGCGTCGCGGCTTTCGGGATTGCTGATCGGCTGGGAGCTGGCCGCGACCCGCGATCTGTGGCACCGCCAGCCTGTCGCGCTGATCGGCAGCCCGGTGCTCAGCCCGCTTTACGCCCGCGCGCTGGCCGCCTGCGGCATTGCCGCGCGCCGCCATGACGCCGAAGACGTGACCCTTGCGGGGCTTTACGCCGCGCGCCAGACCATCGGAGCCGAAGCATGAGCCGACCCATCATCGCCATTTTGCGCGGGATCACCCCGCCCGAGGCCGCCCCCGTCTGCGAGGCGCTGATCGCCGCGGGCGTCAGCCGGATCGAGGTGCCGCTGAATTCGCCCGACCCGCTGGAGAGCATCGCGGCGCTGGTTGCGCGGTTCGGCGCAGACGCCCTGATCGGGGCGGGCACGGTGCTGAACGTCGAACAGGTGCGCGCCGTCGCCGCGACCGGCGCGCGGCTGGTCGTCTCGCCCAATTGCGACGCGGAGGTCATCGCCGCCACGAAGGCCGCCGGGATGGAAAGTTTTCCCGGCATCATGACCCCGACCGAAGCTTTCGCGGCGCTCGGTGCCGGGGCGGACGGGCTGAAGCTGTTCCCCGGCGAGCTGATCGGCCCGGCGGGGCTGCGCGCGATGCGCGCCGTGCTGCCGGCGGAGGTGCCGCTCTATGCGGTGGGGGGCGTCTCGGTCGCGAACTTGGCCGAGTGGCACGCGGCGGGGGCGGCGGGCTATGGCATCGGCTCGTCGCTCTACACGCCCGGCGACGACGCGGCAGCGGTGGCCGGGAAGGCGGAGGCGCTGGTCGGCCGCTACGACGAGGTCTGCGGAGGATGAGCGCCGAGGTCTATGACGACCGCGCCTGTTTTCTGGGCGAGGGCCCGTTCTGGCACCCCGTGCGCGGCCAGCTTTTCTGGTTCGATATCCTAGAAGGCCGGATGCTCAGCCGTGACGACGGGGGCGCGCGGGAATGGCGGATCGGGCAGATGGCCTCGGCGGCGGGATGGGTCGATGCCGGGACGCTTGTGATCTTCACCGAGACCGGGCTGCGCGGTTTCGACATCGCCTCTGGCACGCATGAGCCGGTCGCCGCGATCGAGGCCGCCCGCGGGGAGACCCGATGCAACGACGGGCGCGCCGATCCGATGGGGGGATTCTGGGTCTCCACCATGGGCAAGGCGGCCGAGCAGGGCGCGGGCGCGATCTACCGCTATTTCGAGGGTGCGGTGGAGCGGCTGTTTTCCGGCATCACGATTCCGAATTCCATCTGTTTCGCGCCTGACGGGCGGCGCGGCTATTTCACCGACACCCCGACGGGCAGGATCATGACCGTGCGGCTGGACGCGCAGGGCTGGCCCGAGGGCGCGCCGGAGGTCTTTGCGGATCTGAGCGGCGAGGGGCTGAACCCCGACGGGGCGCAGACCGATGCGCAGGGCGCGCTGTGGAGCGCGCAATGGGGCGCGGGGCGCGTGGCGCGCTATCTGCCCGACGGGCGCTTCGAGCGCGCGGTTGCCGTCGGCGGGCGGCACTGCTCCTGCCCGGCCTTCGGCGGGCCGGAGTTCAAGACGCTGTTCGTGACCACCGCCCGGCAAGGCATCGACGCGCCGGATGCCGCGCAGGGGCGTGTGTACCGCGTCCCCGTCGAGCTGGCCGGGCGCCCCGAACCCGCCGTGCGGCTGCGCCATTAGCCGCTGCGCCGCGCCGCTTTGGTCTGGCGGCAGGCGGCAGGTCGGGGGAGGAGGGGTGGTCAAGCTGCGGAAAACCCCGTCCGGGGCCGCTGCGGGCGGGGCGTCGTGAAGCCCTCATCGAACCTTCGCGTGTCTCACATGCAAGGGCGGCAAAGAGACGGGCCGGATCTGCAACGGCACCCGGGCAGCCGACGGCAGCTTGTCCGTCACGCGGCCATCCCGCGTGACGACGCCCGCGCCGAAACCTGCGGGGGCGGTCGTGGTTCGGCGCGCAGGCGGCAGGTCTGCCCGTCCGCTCATGCACCGTCCGCTTATACACCGTCCGCTCATGCATCGCATCCGGGGAAAGCGTTTGGCCGTCAGAGGCCCCACAAGATCGTGTAGAGGCCATCCATCACCTTTTGCCCCTCATCCGGGGACAGTCGGTGGACGGGCTTCAGATGCCGCAGGCGATGCGCCTCCACGGTGAGCGGCATATGGGCGCGGATGCGGTAGGGGTCGCCCGCGATGCGGATGTCGATGGTGAGCTGTCTCAGGCCGGGCAGCGCCTCGATCGGCAGGACCGGCAGCAGGACGACCGAGTTGAGGTCCAGCAAATGTTCGGCCTGAACGACGAGATAAAGGTCGGCACCGATCCTGAGGACGTCAAATTTCCGCATCGGGCCAGGGGTGGTGCATGGCCAGATGCGATCCGGGGATGCCGCTGCGTTCGATGTGTTCCGCTTCGGCGGCGATTGCGGCGGCGTTTTCGCGAAACCAGGCGGCGGCGCGGTCCTGCGGGGTGCCGACGGCCATGTCCCGGGCGACGAGATCCTTGATATAGTCGCTGGCGCTGGTGCCTCTGACCGCGGCCCATGCCTTCAGCCTGTCTTTTTCCACCGGGTCCATGCGTATGGTAAGGTTGCTCATGCGGGGTCCTCCGTACCTGCCCTGCACTGACAGATATAGGGTGAGCGTCAGTGCAGGGCAAGTTGCGCGTCCCGCGCCGCACCGTTGCGGCCCCCGGTCCGCCCCCGGTCCGCCCGCTTCAGCCGGGCCTAGAGCGTCGGGTCGAGCCGGTCGTGCAGCCAGTCCCCGGCCAGCGAGATCGCGAGCGTCGTCAGAACGATCATCCCCGTGGGGGCAGCCTGATCCAGGGCGCGGTGGGCAGCCAGTCGCGGCCGAAGCCGGCCATGATGCCCAGGCTCGTGTCGGGCGGCTGCACCCCGGTGCCCCCGAGACCCCCGAGGCCGAGAAACGAAAGGCTCTTTTCCATCAAGGCGGCCTCGGGGGAGGTGCGCGTCGTGGAGACGATCAGCGCCGGCGATCGCGGGTTCAGTGCGCGCGGCGTTCCTGTCGGAGCCCTTTCCAGATCGCGAAGCACATCAGCAACAGGATCAGCGTGAAGGGCAGCCCGGTGGAGATCACCATTGCCTGCAAGGCCCCCAACCCCCCGCCGATCAGCAGCGCGATGGCCACGAGCCCCTCGAAGCTGGCCCAGAACACACGCTGGGGCACGGGGGCGTCGACCTTGCCGCCGGCCGTGATGGTGTCGATCACCAGGCTGCCGCTGTCCGAGGAGGTGACGAAGAACACGATGACCAGCACGATCGCGATGGTCGAGGTGATCGAGGCGAAGGGCAGGCTTTCGAGCATCGCGAACAGCGACAGCGGCGGGTTGTAGCTGTCGATCACCTGCGCCTTGACCGCGCTGGTGGCCGGGTCGCTCAGCACCTGGTCGATCGCCGCGCCGCCGAAGACCGCCATCCAGAACACGCAGACCAGGCTGGGGATGATAAGCACGCAGGTCAGGAACTCGCGCACGGTACGGCCCCGGCTGACGCGGGCGATGAACATGCCCACGAAGGGCGACCAGGAAATCCACCACGCCCAGTAGAAGGCCGTCCAGCCTTGCAGGTAGCTGGTATCCTCGCGCCCGAAGGGGTTGGAAAGCGGGATCACGTTCTTGAAATAGGCGCCGATCCCGATGGCGAAGTCGCTCAGGATGGTGCCGGCGCCCGCCGCGAACAGCACGAAGAGCAGCAGCACCAGCGCGATGCCCATGTTGACCTCGGACAGCAGCTTGACCCCGCCATCCAGCCCGCGCAGCACCGACCAGAGCGCGATGAGGGTGATGGCGACGATCAGCAGCACCTGCACCGTCGTCGAGTTGGGAATGCCGTAGATATGTTCAAGCCCGGCATTGGCCTGCTTGGCGCCGAAACCCAGCGATGTCGCCAGCCCGAACAGCGTGGCGAACACCGCCAGCGTGTCGATGACATGGCCCGTCCAGCCCCAGACGCGCTCTCCGAAGATCGGATAGAAGGCGCTGCGGATGGTCAGCGGCAGGCCCTTGTTGTAGGAAAACAGCGCCAGCGCCAGCGCCACGACCGCATAAATCGCCCAGGGGTGCAGCGCCCAGTGATAGCTGGTCGCGGCCAGGCCCATCGCCTTGGCGGCGGCGACGTTTTCGGGGATCAGCTGGCCATCCTCGGTAAAGGGCGAGGGTACGCCCAGCGGGGCCGACACGGCCATGTGGTAGACCGGCTCCAGCACGCCGAAGAACATCAGCCCGATGCCCATGCCGGCGGCGAACAGCATGGCGAACCAGCCGATATAGGTGTAATCGGGCACCGCTTCGCTGCCGCCCAGCCTGACCGAGCCATAGGGCGAAACGATCAGCACGAGGCAGAACAGCACGAAGACGTTGGCCGACATCAGGAAGAACCAGTCGAAGCTCGAGGTCAGGGCCGGGCGCAGCCAGCCGAAGAATTCGCCCGCCTGCGTCGGGGCCAGCAGCGCATAGGCCACGAACGCCACGATGGAGAGGGCGGATATCAGGAAAACCGGGTTGTGGACGTCGAGGCCGAAGGGACCGATCCGGGCTTCGATATTGTCCTGCCCGATCTCGTATTCGGTTTCGATGATGCGGGATGCGCCTTCCGGCGCGGGAATTCCCTGAATGTCGTTTTCTTCGGCCATTGGGCCTCCATATTGCGTATCAACTTCGGGTGTCCGCCCTGTTGTAGCACGTGTGTGCTAGAGGCGCACGACCATGACCGAGCATTTTGCGTATTCGGCCAGTTTGCCGCCGTGGGACGGCCAGATGTGGTCGATGACGCCGGGCACATGGCTTGCCATGACCACCAGATCGGCGCCGGTATCGTCGATCGCGCGCATCAGGGCGTCGTCGAGATCCGTGGCCGGATCATGCGCCACGGCAGCATGGGACGACGCCGCGATGCCATGCGCCTCGGCTTCGAGCCGGGCGAAATCCTGCAGTTTCAGCGCGAATTCCGCGGGGGTGTGGGCCAGACCGCTCGGGGCGGGGGATGTCACGCCGACATAGGTGAGGGACGCGCCGAAATGCCGCGAAAGGTCTGCCGCGCAGTCGAGCGCGGACCGCAGTTTGTCCGTATGCGCCAGATCAACCGGCGCCATGATCCTCTTGAACATGACTTGCCTCCGTCATTCGATGGGGGGGGCCGGACTTCCGGTCCCGTTTTCGGGAAAGCCGCGCCTGCGTATCGATCGATGCGCCAGTCCCGCGATCGTTCCGGGCTGTCGCCGGTCGGTCCCGTGCCCGCGACAGGGGCGGTGACAGGGGCGCGACAGGGGCGCGACAGGGGCGGCGGCTTTCGTGATCATCTGGTAATGATATCTATGCCACGCGCCGCCGCTGTCCATCGATCCGCGCCCTTTGCAAGGCAAGCGGCGGCGGTCCCGTCGCGGGGCGGGCCGTGGTCGGGTCTCCGCGCGTCAATAGCCGCGCGCCGCGTCGGCCAGATCGGGGCAGCTGCCGGTCCGCTCGAATTCCCGCAGGTTGGCCGCGATCAGCTTGCCGCCCGTGGCCGCGTCGATGCGCGAGGCGATATGCGGTGTCACGGTGATGGCCGGATGGTCCCAGAACGGGCTGTCGGCGGGCAGGGGCTCCTCGTGGAAGACATCGAGCGTGGCCTGTTTGATGCGCCCGCTGTCGAGCGCGGCGAAGAGATCGGCGTCGACCAGATGCGCACCGCGCGCGCAGTTGATGACGCAGGCGCCTTCGGCCAGCCTGCCGAAGAGGCGCGCGTCGAGGATGCCGCTTGTGTCCCTGGTCAGCGGCAGCAGGTTCACCAGGATCTCGCAGCCATCGAGAAAGGCGTCGAGCCGGTCCGGGCCGGCGAAGACCTCCACCCCGTCGAGCGATTTCTGCGTCCGCGCCCAGCCGCGCGTGGCAAAGCCCAGCCCGGCCAGCGTCCGGGCCGCCGCCGCGCCCAGGTTGCCCAGCCCCATCACGCCCACGCTGCGCCGGGGCGCCACGGGCACCACGACGGCGTGCCAGTCGCGCTCGCGCTGCGCTTGCAGCTGTCGCGGCATGTCGCGGTGGTGGCGCAGCACGTGCAGCGCCACGTATTCGCGCATCCGCTGGGTGAGATCGCGCCCCACGGTGCGGATGATCGGCACGCCGCGCGGCAGGGCCGGGTCGGCCAGCACGTGGTCGATGCCCGCCCCGATCGAGACGATCGCCCTGAGGTTCGGACAGCGCGCCAGAGCGCCGGGCCGCGGCCGCCAGACCACGGCATAATCGACGCGGGCGGGGTCCGCGATTTCGTCCATCGCGGCGACCTGCCATCCGGGCAGCAGCTCCGTCAGCGCATCGACCCACCAACGGGTCGTTTCTTCGAGCGGGTGATAGACGGCGACGGTCATCGGGAACCTTTGCGGCGATACAACGCAGGGGGTGACAAAATTTTGCCGGTTTGGCAACGTGCCCGCAGCCCGGGCGATGGCGGCGCGCGGCGGTCCGGGAAGGCCCGAGGGCGCCCGGGGCAGGGGCCGGGACGCGTGCAAGAGGATCGACCGGAATGAGCGGCTTTGCGATGTCATGCGAAAAGGCCCCCGCGACGGGGCGGGGCGGTATGGTCGTGGCCAATCACCCGCTGGGCGCGGCGGCGGGATACGAGGTGCTGGCCGGGGGCGGCAACGCGGTGGATGCGGCGGTGGCCGCGCTGCTGGCGCTCTGTGTGGTGGAGCCGATGATGGTGGGCATCGCGGGCGGGGGGCTGGCGCATGTCCGCCTGGCGGATGGCAGCCACCGGGTGATCGACGGGCTGGCCCATGCCCCCGCCGCGGCGCGGCCCGACATGTATGTCCCCGTTTCCGACGTGCCGCCCGACCATATGGAGACCTTGGGCCGCCGCTCGGCACTGGGGCCCTCGGCGGTGGCGGTGCCGGGAAACCTGGCGGCCTGGTGCGGGATGCACGCGCGCTGGGGCGTGGCCCCTTTCGCGGATGTGATCGAGCCGGCGATCCGGCTGGCCGCGCGCGGCTTTGCGGTGACGCCCTATCTGGAGGGGGCGATCGCCGAATCCGCCGCCGATCTGGCGCGCGACGCCGAGATCGCGCGGCTGTTGCTGCCGGGCGGCGATCCGCTGCGCGCCGGCGCGCGTCTGGTGCAGGGCGATTTCGCCGAGACGCTGCGGCTGATCGCGCGCGAGGGCGCGGGCGCGCTGCACGGCGGCGCGTTGGGCCGCGCGCTGGCGGCGCGCGTCGCCACGGGCGGGGATGACGCGGGCTGCCTGACGCTGGCCGATCTGTCGGGCTATGCCACGCGCGAGCGCGCGGTGATCGAGACCGGCTACCGCGGCTGGCGCGTCGCGGGTCCGCCGCCGCCCGCGTCCTCGGGCGTGCATGTGGCCGAGATGCTGAACCTGCTGGAGCCGCACGACGTGGCGGGTCTGGGCTTCGGCACCGAGGACGGCCTGCATCTGATGGCGGAGGTGATCCGCCTTGGCTTCGAGGACCGCCGGAGCGCGAGCGGAGATCCGGATTTCGTCGATGTGCCGGTGGCGCGGCTGATTTCCAAGGCCTATGCGGCACAATCGCAGGCCCGGCTGCGCGGCATCGCGGCCCCGGCGCCGCGCCCGCGCGGCGGGTACGAGAGCGCCGACACCACCCATGTCACCGTGGCCGACCGCGACGGCAACGTCGTCTCGGCCACGCATACGATCAACGGCCTCTTCGGCGCGCGCTTCGCGGTGCCGGGGACGGGCATCATTCCCAACAACTACATGATGAACTTCGACCCGCACCCGGGCCGTGCGCTGTCGGTGGCGGCGGGCAAGCGGGTACCGACCTCGATGGCGCCGATGATGGTGCTGCGCGACGGGCGCATCCGCTGGGCGCTCGGGCTGCCGGGGGGGTTGCGGATCTTTCCCTCGGCGTTGCAGGCCATCGTCAACCTGATCGACCACGGCATGAGCCTGCAACAGGCGATCGAGGCCCCGCGCATCTGGACCGAAGGCCATGTGCTGGAGATCGAGCAGGCGCTGGCGCCGATGCGCGAGCGGCTGGAGGCACGCGGCCACGCGGTGCGGGTGATGCCGCATGTGGGCGGCGGGATGAACGCGATCGGTTTCGGCGCGGACGGCACGCTGGAAGGTGCGGCCTGCTGGCGCGCCGACGGCACCGTCGCCGCGCTCGGCGGTGGTCGGGCGCGGCCCGGCATCCGGTTCTGGCCCGATCGCACGCCCGACCCCGACCCCGACCGCGGCCCCGATGCCGCGCGCGAGGGTCGGGCGTGAGCCGGGCCAGAGTGGTGGGCGAGGTGGTGGGCCGGGCGCCGGTGGCCCTCCCGGGGCTGGTATTCGTGGTGGCGTCGCCGTCGGCGGATATGTCGGCGCTGCCGGTGGCAAGCCCGGGGATCGCGGCACGATTTGTCGGCAAGCGCAGGGAAGGGATCGCGGCATGAACGCGCAACGGCCAGTCACCATCATCGGCGCGGGGATCGTCGGCATCTGCTGTGCGCTGTCGCTGCGCGCGCGGGGCATCCCGGTGCGGCTCATCGACCGCGGTGCGCCGGGGCAGGAGACGTCGTTCGGCAACGCGGGCGTGATCTCGCCCTTGTCGATCGTCCCGCAGGCGCAGCCCGGCATCTGGCGCAGCATTCCCGGCATGTTGCTGGCCCCCGACGGCCCGCTGCGGGTGAACCCGCGGTTCTGGCCCCGCATGGTGCCCTGGGGGCTGCGGTTCCTGCGCCGCGCGCCCGAAGCGTCGGTGCGGCAGGCGGCCGACGCGATGGAGGTACTGTGCGGTCCCTCGATCGAGCTTTACCGCAGGCATCTCGAGGGCACGGGCCATGAGGGGCTGATTGTCGACAGCCATTACATCCACGCCTTTCGCAGGGTCGAAAAGGCGCGGCTGGAGGCGCTGGATTATCGCATCCGCACCGAAAGGGGCGGCCAGCTGGAGCTGGTGGACGGCGCCGCGCTGCGCGCGCTGGAACCCGCGCTGTCGGAGGATTTCCGCGCCGCCATCGTGATAAAGGGGCAGGCGCGGTCGCTGTCGCCGGGGCGCATGGGCGCGGTGCTGGCCGAGAAGCTGCGCCGCGAGGGGGCGGAGTTCCTGCGGGCGGAGGTGCGCGCGCTCAAGCGCGGTGCCGGGACCGGCGAGGGGGCCGACGGCGCGGGCTGGCAGCTGGTCACCGATGGCGAAACGCTGCACGCGGACCGGGTGATCCTAGCGGCGGGCGTCTGGTCCGCCGCTCTGCTGCGGCCGTTGGGGCTGCGGCTGCCGCTGGTGGCGGAGCGTGGCTATCACCTGGAATTCCGCGACCCCGGCGTCGCGCTGAACCATTCGGTGATGGATGCGGAGGGCAAGGTGGTGGCCTCGTCGATGCTGGACGGGCTGCGGGTGGCGGGCACGTCGGAATTCGCGGCCCCCGACGCGCCGCCCGATCCGCGCCGCGAGGCTGCGCTGCTGCGCCGCGCGCGGGCGATGCTGCCGGATCTGTCGCCGGCCGACAGCAGCTTCTGGATGGGCCGCCGCCCGTCGTTGCCCGACAGCCTGCCCGTGTTGGGCCCCCTGGGCGGGCGGCGCGGCCTTTACGGCGCCTTCGGCCATTCGCACCACGGGCTGATGATGGCGCCCAAGACCGGCGAGGTTCTGGCCGACCTGCTGGCGGGCACCCCGGGCAACGCCGATTTGCGTGCCACCTCGGCCGCGCGATTCTAGCCGCGCGGTTCACCCGCGCGGGGGGGAGCGCATTTCGGGGCCGGAATTGGGGCCGGGTTCGAGACCGGGTGCGGGGTCAAGAGCTGCGGCGCGGTCTGACGGGGCGGTCTGACGGCGCGATGTGACGGGGCGGTGTGACGGGGGGACATGCGCAGGACGGGCCCGGGGTGATCCTCCCGCCGCATGTTGCGGCGGTCGCGTTTCTGGTGTTCTTTTCACGCCGAATGCGCGCCCTGCCAAGGCTTCACCAGGGCGCGGAAGGGAGGTAGAGAAGAATGAAGGAAGTTCCCCTTGCCGGCTATGGCGACAGGCTTTCGGCACGGCCGGGAGAGCGCGTCGCGTTTCGCATCTCGTCGCTGGGTGCGGCGCCGGTGCGCGCCAGCTTGCACCGTGTGATCAGCGCCGATCCGAACCCCGATGGCCCCGGCATGATCGAAAGGCCCGCGGAACGCCACTTCGCCCCGCGCGAGGTGCCGTCGCGCCGGCAGCCGTTCCGGCCCGGTTCCTGCGGGCTGGCGGAGGCGGAGCTGCAGCTGCCTGCGAATGCCGCGCTGCGCCTGTCGGCGCGCGTCAAGCCCACGCTGCGCCGCGGGCGCGATCAGGTGGTGTTGAATTTCGGCAGGGCGGAGCTGGTGATCGCCGCCTCGGGCGCGGCCGTTTTGCGCTGCGGCGGGGCGGAGGCCGTGACGCCCGCCCCGCTGACCCTGGGGCGCTGGCACGCGCTGGACGCGCGGATCGGCGCGGAGGGGGATATGGTGCTGGATGTCCGGCCCCTGGACCCCGGTGCCGCCGCCACGCGGGCCGAAGCCTGCGGCGCCCCGATGGGCGAGGGTTGGTCCGCCACCGTCGGCATTGCCGCGCGGCCCGACCGCAGCGGCCATTTCAACGGCCGGATCGAGGCGCCCGCCATGGCCGCCGACGACCGGACGCTCGCGGCGTGGGATTTCGCCGCCGAGATTCCCTCGGCCCGGGTGCCGGGCAATCCGGGTCCGGCGCTGGCGCTGGTGAACTTTCCCACCCGCGCGGTGACCGGCAGCACCTGGGACGGCACGGAGATGTGCTGGCGGCACGCGCCCGGACAATATGCGGCGATCCATTTCCACGAGGACGACATCTACGATTTCGGCTGGGAGGACGATTTCACCTTCACCCTGCCTCGGGACATCCCTTCGGGCGCCTATGTGATGCGGCTGGAGTGTGAGGGCGCGCAGGAGGCGATCCCGCTGTTCGTCTGCCCGCCGCGCGGGCAACGGCGGGCCGATCTCTGCGTCGTCATTCCCAGTTTCACCTATGTCGTCTACGGCAATCACGCGCGTCCCGAATATGATCCGTCGTGGCTGGAGCGTATCGCCGACTGGGGCGCCTATCCGCATAACCCGGCGGAGTATCGCGATTACGGGCTGTCGACCTACAACACCCATGCCGACGGCAGCGGCATCTGCCACGCGTCGCACCTGCGGCCGCTGTTCAACATGCGCCCCGGTTTCTCGACCTTCGGCGCCTCCGCCTGCTCGGGGCTGCGCCATTTTCCGGCCGACACGCATCTGCTGTCCTGGCTGCACGCGAAGGGCATCGACTACGACATACTGACCGATGCGGAGCTGCACGCCGAGGGCGCGGCGGTGCTGGAGGGCTACGCCGCCGTCACCACCACCACGCACCCGGAATATCACACCGCGCAGACGCTCGATGCGTTGCAGGGCTACCGCGACGGGGGCGGGGCGCTGATGTATCTGGGCGGCAACGGGTTCTATTGGCGCATCGCGCGCCACCGCGAGCATCCCGACATCCTGGAAATCAGGCGCGCCGAAGACGGCATCCGCGCCTGGGCGGCGGAGCCGGGCGAATATTACAACGCCTTCGACGGCACCTATGGGGGGCTGTGGCGGCGCAACGGGCGGCCGCCGCAGGCGCTGGTCGGCATCGGCTTTGCCGCGCAGGGGGAATTTCACGGCGCGCCCTACCGCCGCCGCTGCCATGACGCGGCATTCGACTGGGTCTTCGACGGAATCCGGGGCGAGATACTGGGCGATTTCGGCTATTCCGGCGGCGGCGCGGCGGGGTTCGAGCTCGACCATATCGACACCCGCCTGGGCGAACCGGGGCGGATCACGCCGCTGGCGCGCTCGGTCGCCGACGACAAGGATTTCATGCTGGTCCCCGAGGAGCAGCTGACCCATCTGACCAACCTGTCCGGCGGGCCGGAGGCCGGGGCGAAACATGCCGACATGGTGCTGATCGACTGCCCCGGCGGCGGGCGCGTCTTCGCCACCGGATCGATCACCTTTTGCGGCAGCCTGCCGTGGAACGGCTATGACAACGACATCTCGCGGCTGCTGGAAAACGTCCTTCGCCGGTTTCTCGCGGATGGTGCCGACACCGGCGCACAGGGCACATAGAGCGAAGGCCTGCAAGGCAGCCACGCGGCGCGCGCGGATGCGGCGGGACATGCGCCCCGCCTGCGCGCCCCTGCGGTGGCGCCGGCCTAGGAGAGCGCCGCGACCACCGAAAGGACGAGCAGCCCCGCAACCAGCACCGCCAGCGCCACCACGCCGCCGAGCCTGCGTTGCGGCTGGAGCGTGCCGCAGGACCTGCACGGCGCGCCGCCGCGGCCCACCTGCGCACCGCAGACAAGACACCGCGGCATCAGGCGACGTGATCGCGGCAGAGTCGCTCGAACACCTCTATGCAGGGCTCGATCCGGGCGATCTCGCAATATTCGTCCGTCTGATGCGCCATCGCCATCGCGCCAGGCCCCATGATCAGGGTCGGCGGGTTGCCCATCGCCGGCTTGAGCACCGAGGCGTCGGTGAAATAGGTGGCGGTCGCCACTTCGCGTTCGCTGCCCAGCAGCTCTTCGGCCACGTCGAACACGCTGTCCAGCCAGGGGTCGTCGAAATCGGTGTAGACGTTGTCCATGTCGGTCAGCGTCTCCAGCACCACGCCGTCGCCCAGCAACCGCCGAAGATCGCTGCGGATCGCTTCGTTCGTCTGGCCGACGACCGACCGGATGTCGACGCCGACGCAGGCGCGATCCGGCACCGAATTGACATTGAGCCCCGCCTTCATGTTGCCGATGTTCAGGGTGGGCCCGCCCATCACCTGATGCGGCGTGATCCCGAAGTCATGCCCGCGCAGACGCTGGATGCTTTCCACGGCGGCGAAGATTGCGTTGCGCCCCTTTTCGGGCATCGACCCGTGGGCGGTCACCCCCTCATGCACCAGGTTCATCCAGAGCGCGCCCTTGTGCCCGCAGAGCGCGCGGTTGTCCGTCGGTTCGGCGATGACCAGCGCATGGGCGTCTTGCAGAAGACCGCTGGCCACGAGGCCCTGCGCGCCTTCGCAGCCGGTTTCCTCGCCTGCGGTGACGAGCAGCTGGATCTCCGCGCGGCGCACGGGTTGCGCGGCGAGGCGCAATGCGGCGATCACGAAGGCCGCGACGCCGGATTTCATGTCGGCGGCGCCGCGCCCGTAGAGGCGGCCCTCCTTTTCCTCGCCCGCGAAGGGGTCGACACTCCATGTCGCCTGACCCAGCGGAACGGTGTCGAGATGCCCCGAAAACGCCAGGGGCGCGCGCGCCGCCGCCTCGGTCGCGGGAAGCCGCGCGATCAGGTTCGGCCGGTTCGGGCGCCAGTCATGCCATGTCAGCTCAAAGCCCGCCGCGGCCAGCAGGTCGGCCAGGTAGCTGAAGCATTCGGCCTCGTCGCCCGGCGGATTGATCGTGTCGAAGGCGATCAAGCGCCTGGTCAGCTCAAGGCCGCTGATCGTATCGTTCATCGGGTGTCCTTTCAGTCGCGCAGGTGACAGGCCGCGGCGTGGCCCGGCACGACGTCCTTGAGCTGCGGCTCTTCGTGGAAACAGCGCTCGAAGGCGAAGGGGCAGCGGGTGTTGAAGCTGCACCCCTTGGGCGGGTTCATCGGACTGGGAACATCGCCCTTCAGCACCTTGCGCGCCTTGCGCATCCGCGGGTTGGGCACGGGCACGGAATCGAGCAGGGCCTGCGTATAGGGGTGCTGCGGATCGCGGAAGAGGCTGCGTTTGTCGGTGATCTCGACGATCTTGCCCAGATACATCACCGCGATGCGGTGGCTGATGTGCTGCACGATCGCCAGATCATGGGCGATGAAAAGATAGGACAGCCCCATTTCCTGCTGCAGATCCATCATCAGGTTGATGACCTGCGCCTGGACCGACACATCGAGCGCCGAGACCGGCTCATCCGCGATGATGATCTCGGGGTTGAGCGCGAGCGCGCGCGCGATGCCCAGCCGCTGGCGCTGGCCGCCGGAAAATTCATAGGGGAAGCGGTGCATCGCGTCGGGGCGCAGACCGACGCGCGAAAAGAGATCGGCCACCTTTTCCAGCCGCGCGCGACGGCTGCCGCTGTCGAAATTGCCCAAGGGTTCCGCGACGATGTCCTGCGCGCGCATCCGCGAATTGAGCGAGGCATAGGGGTCCTGGAAAATCACCTGCATCTCGCGGCGGTGCCCGAGCATCGCGCCGCGGCTCAGGCCGGTGATGTCCTTGCCCTTCAGCAGGACCTGACCCCGGGTCGCGTCCTCGAGCCTGAGGATCGTCTTGCCCACGGTGGATTTGCCGCAGCCGCTTTCGCCCACGATGCCGAGGGTTTCGCCCGCCGCCACGCTGAAGCTGACGCCGTCCACGGCGTAGACGCGCGCCTGCTCGCGGTTCCAAAGCCCGCCTGTGATCGGAAAATGCTTGGTCAGGTTCCTGACCTCGAGAAGCGGGGTGTCGCTGTTCATACGGTCCAGTCCGGCAGGTTGGCGCTTTCCCAGCAGGCGGCCAGGTGATCGGGTTTCTTCGTTTCCAACGGCGGGTATTCGCGGCGGCAGCGGTCGCGCGCAAAGGGGCAGCGCGCGGCGAAGGTGCAGCCCGGCGGAAGATCCGTCAGCGCGGGCACGATGCCGGAGATCTCGGACAGGCGCGCGTTTTCCGCGGGCGCGTCTTCGCCGGTCACGCGGGGGACGGAGCGCATGAGACCCCGGGTGTAGGGGTGCTGCGGATGCTCGAAGATGTCGATCACATCGGCCTCTTCGACCTTGCGCCCGGCGTACATGACCAGCACGCGGTCGCACATCTCGGCGACGACACCCAGATCGTGGGTGATGAGGATGATCGCGGTCTTCAGCTTGTCGCGGATCTCTTCCATCAGCGCGAGGATCTGCGCCTGGATCGTCACCTCGAGCGCGGTCGTGGGTTCCTCCGCGATCCGCACCGACGGGTTGCACGACAGCGCCATCGCGATCATCACGCGCTGGCGCATCCCGCCCGAAAGCTGGTGCGGGTATTCGCTCAGGCGGCGGCGCGGCTCGGGGATGTGGACGAGTTCCATCATTTCCCGCGCGTGGTCCATGGCGGCCCTGGGCCCCAGCCCCTGGTGCAGCATGATCGCCTCGGTCAGCTGGTCGCCGATGGACAGCACCGGGTTCAGCGACGACATCGGGTCCTGGAAGATCATCGAGATGTCGTTGCCGCGGATCTTTCGCATCTCGGTCTGGCTGGCCTTCAGCAGATCGCGCCCGTTGTAGCGAATCTCGCCCGAGGCGTAGCGCGCGGGCGGGCTGGGAACGAGCTGCATCACCGACAGTGAGGTGATCGACTTGCCGCAGCCGCTTTCGCCGACGATGCCGAGGATCTCGCCCGGGCGCACGGCAAAGCTGAGCCCGTCGACCGCCTTGACCACGCCGTCGCGCGTGTCGAAGTGGGTCCGCAGGTCGTTCAGTTCCAGCACCGGATCGGCGGAACGGTCGAACTGGCGCGGCGCGTCCGGCGTGTGGGTATCGGCCATGCCTCAGACTCTCCTTTGCATGCGCGGGTCGAGCGAATCGCGTAGCCCGTCGCCGAAGGTGTTGATGGCGAAGACGGTGACGGCGAGAAACGCACCGGGATAGAGGATGATGCCCGGCGACTGGAAGAAGAACATCCGCCCCTCGGCCATGATGTTGCCCCAGCTGGGAATTTCAGGCGGCGTGCCCGCCCCGACAAAGCTGAGATAGGCCTCGAAGATCACCGCCTGGGCGCAGATATATGTCGCCTGCACGATCAGCGGCGGGATGGTGTTGGGCAGAATGTGCCGCACCAGGATGCGCGGCGTCGACGTGCCCGCCGCGATCGCGGCCTGGACATAGAGCTGATCGCGCAGCATCAGAACGACCGAGCGCACCAGGCGCACGACCCGCGGCACCTCGGGTATGGTCAGCGCCAGGATCACGTTCGGCACGCTGCTGCCCCAGAGCGCCACGAGCGCGATCGCCAGCAGGATCGAGGGGATCGACATCAGCGCGTCCATCACGCGCATCAGCACCGCGTCGACCTTGCGCATGAAGCCCGAAACCAGGCCGATCGCCAGCCCGAAGCCGGTCGCGAGCGCCGCGACCGAAAGGCCCACCACCAGCGACACCTGCCCGCCGTGGACCACGCGGCTGAACAGGTCGCGGCCGTACATGTCGGTGCCGAAGAACGCCTCGGCCGAGGGGCCTTGCAGACGATCGCGGGGGGATTGCTCCATCGGGCTGGGCAGGCCCAGCCAGGGCGCGATGAAGGAAAGGGCCGCCATCACCACCAGCACGCTCAGCCCGAAGAGCATCGTCGGGTTGCGGCGCAGGCTTTCGGCGAGCGTCCCCAGCAGATGGCGCGCACGGACGCCCAGCGTCGGATCCTTGATCGTGTCGGTCATGGTCTGGCTCCGGCGTCAGTAGCGGATGCGGGGATCGAACAGCACGTAGCTGAGATCCACCAGCAGGTTCAGAAGCACATAGGTGAAGGAAAAGACCAGGATGACGCCCTGGATCACCGGATAATCGGTCCGCAGCACCGCATCGACGGTCAGCCGCCCGAGGCCGGGGATGGCGAATACCGTCTCGGTCACCACCACGCCGCCGATCAGCAGCGCGACGCCCAGTCCGATGGTCGTGCTGATCGGCACCATCGCGTTTTTCAGCGCGTGCTTGACCAGCACCTTGCGCGTCGCGAGACCTTTGGCATAGGCGGTGCGCACGTAGTCTTCGTTGAGCACCTCGAGCATGGTGGCCCGCGTCATGCGCGCGATGAGCGCCATGTAGACCGCCCCCAGTGCCAGCGACGGCAGCGTGATATGCGACACGAAGCCGGTGAAGCTTTCGAAGATGCTGGTGTAGCCCTGCACCGGAAACCAGCCCAGCTTGCGCGAGCCGCCCAGGATCAGCAGATATCCGATCACGAAAACCGGCACCGAAAAGCCGAACACGGCGAGCGTCATCACCGCCCGGTCGATCCATGTGCCGACTTTCCATGCGGCGATCACGCCCAGCGGTATCGCCAGCACAATGGCGATCAGCATCGTGCAGAGCGTCAGCATCAGCGTCGGCTCGACCCGCTGGCCGATCAGCGTGGTCACCGGCAGGCCGGAATAGATCGATTTGCCCAGGTCCCCCTGCAACAGGTTTGCGGCCCAGCCCAGGAATTGCTGATAGAGCGGCGCGTTGAGACCGAGCTGGCGGCGGATCTCGTCGACCTGCTCGGGCGAGGCGAAGTCGCCCGCGATGATGAGCGCCGGATCGCTGGGGCTGAGGTGCAGCAGCATGAAGACGAACACGGCAACCAGCGCCATGATCGGGATCGTGGCGATGAGACGACGGATGACATAGGCGATCATTGTGTCGGTGGTATCCGGTTTCGGTGGCGCGGGAAATGCAAGGCGGCGCAGGGCGTGATGCCGTGCGCCGCCGGGATCGTCGGGGCGGGGTTATTCAACCGAGATGTTCCAGAAGAACGGCACCGGCGCTTTCAGCACGCCGCTCACGTTGTCGCGGTAGGCCGTCGGCTGGTAGTATTGGCCGGTCGGGATGTAGGGAACGAAATCATAGAGTTCCTTTTGCAGCTCCTCGACGATGGCCTTTTGCTTTTCGAGATCGGTTTCCTTGGCGAAGGCGTTGCGCAGATCCTCGATCTTCTGGTTTTCCGGCCAGCCGAACCAGGCCGTGTCGCCCGAGGCCGCGACCGAGATGTTGGTGATCGGGTTCAGCTGGTCCGCCGCCAGCCACCAGGTCGGGAAGATGTTCCAGCCGCCGTTCGCGGGCGATTCGCGCACCGCACGGCGCGAGGTCATCGTCGCCCAGTCCAGCGCCGACAGCTCGACATTCATCCCGATGTCACGCAGCGCCTGCGCGGTCACCAGCGCCTGGCCGTGCGCCACCGGCACGTCGGTCGGGTCGAGGATCACGACGGGCGTGCCGTCGTAGCCGGCCTCCTTCAGCAGGGCCTTGGCCTTCTCGATATCCTTCTCGCGCAGCGGCTCGCTGCCCACGTCGGTCTCATAGGGGCCGCCGCACATGAAATAGGCCCCGCAGAATTCCTCGAAATACTTCGGGTCGCCCATGATGGCGTACATGTAATCGGCCTGCTGGACCGACCAGAGCGCCGCCTGGCGCACCAGCTTGTTGTCGAAGGGCGGGTATTTGAAGTTGAAACGCACCACGCCCTGGGTGCCCAGCGGGTCGACCGTCTCGACCTTGATCGAAGGGTCCGACTGGATCATGGGCAGCAGGTCGACGGCGGGTTGTTCGTAATAGTCCACCTCGCCCGCGAGCAAGGCCTGGCTGGCCGTGGCCGCGTCGGGAATGTAGCGCCATTCCACGCGATCGACATTGGCCACCTTTCCGCCCGCCGCGTAACTGGCGGGTTCGTCGCGCGGCACGTAGCCGTCGAATTTCTCATAGACGACCTGGTTGCCCGGCTGCCACTCATCCGCGACAAACTTGAACGGGCCCGAACCGATGATCTCTTCGATCTGGGCGTTCGGGTCGGTCTCGGCGAGCCGCTTGGGCATGATGAACGGCACGTTGGACGAAATTTTGCCCAGCGAGGCCAGGACGAGGCCATAGGGTTCGGTCAGGGTCAGCTTGAGCGTCTTGTCGTCGACGGCCTCGATGCTGTCGGTGACGCGCATCAGCTTTTGCCCCATGCCGTCGCGCTGGCCCCAGCGTTTGATCGATGCAACCGCATCCTCGGCGGTGACCGGGGCGCCGTCATGGAATTTCAGCCCGTCGCGCAGTGTGATCGTATAGGTCAGGCCATCGTCGCTGACCTCGTAGCCTTCGGCCATCTGCGGCTGTACCTCAAGGTTTTCGTCCATCGCGAAAAGCGTGTCGAACACCAGATAGCCGTGGTTGCGGGTGATATAGGCGGTGGTCCAGATCGGATCGATGTTGCGCAGATCGGCGTGCGGCACGATCTTCAGCACTGATTCGGCCTGTGCGGAACCGGCCACCGACAGTCCGGCGACGGCGACGGTGCCCATCAGCGCCACCTTGCGCAGCGGCGCGGACATCCGGTCGAAATCGGTAAATTTCATCGTTTCTTTCTCCCTGGTTTCCGGGCGGTCGAGCCATCCGGTTGTTTTTTTGTTCTGCGGGCCCTGTTCGAGACGCAGACTTCTAAACTGAGCCTATGCGCAACTCCGCCGCCCATGCAAGTATCTTGCATGGCTCTTGCATGGGCCGGAACGTCGCGGGCCGAAGAGAGGCTTGAAAGAAGCGCGCTGCCTCATGTTTAAGCAATCGCGCAACTCCAGCGGAGAGGAAGACGGCAATGGTCGGCGGGAGGATCAAATCGGCAAGGCGGCTCAGAAACATGACGCTCAAGGAGCTGGCGATCCACAGCGGGATTTCCGAGGGCCACATGTCGAAGATCGAAAACGAAAAGGTGGAGGCCTCGCTCGCCCTGCTGCACCGGGTGGCACAGGCGCTGGGGATGACCCTCGATCTGTTCTTCGAGGAACCCGACGCGGCGGAGCGGTCCGTGTCGCGTGCGGGCGAGCGCCCGGTGCTGAAAATCGATGCGGTTCGGAACGGCAAAGGGCTGCGGCTGGAGCGGGTGATCCCCTGCACGCCCGACCATATGCTGCAATGCAACATCCACATCGTGGAACCCGGCGGGTCGAGCGACGGGCAGATCGACCATGTCGGCGAGGAAATGGGGTTCGTTCTGGACGGGCAGATCGAGCTTTTCCTGGATGACGAGATCTTCGTGCTGGGCGCGGGCGATGCGTTCCACTTCAAGTCGCATCGCAAACATGGCTACCGCAACCCGGGCGAGGTCCGCGCACGTATCCTCTGGGCCAACACGCCGCCGACGTTTTGAACGGCCTGCCCCCGCCGGGCAGGTCACCCGGTCGGGCGGGGCGGTGCCGCAGCCCGCGCCCCGCGTGGATCTAAGGGGTGAGCAGGATCTTGCCTTGGTGGCTGGCGCTTTCCATCATGCGGTGGGCCTCGGCGGCGTCGGCCAGGGGCAGCACCGTGTGGGTCACGCTGCGCAGCGCGCCGGCCTCGAAGAGCGGCCAGACCCTTTCGCGCAGGCTTTGCGCCACGCGCGCCTTGAACCCGTCAGAGCGCGACCGCAGCGTGGAGCCGGTATAGCTGATCCGCTTCAGCATCATGGGCATCAGGTCGATGTCGACCCTGGACCCCGCGTTGAAGGCCAGTTGCACGATGCGCGCATCGTGGCGCGCGGCCTTGATGTTGCGCGCCACGTAATCGCCGCCGATGATGTCGAGGATGATGTCCATGCCGCCGGCCTCGCGGCAAACCGGCACGAAATCCTCGGTCTCGTAGAGGATGGTCCGCGCCGCGCCGAGCGCGCGCGCGAACGCGGCGGCCTCGTCGTCCGCGACGGTGGTGAAGACGTTGAGGCCGATCGCGCGGCCGAGCTGGATGGCGGTGGAACCGATCCCGCCGGACCCGCCATGCACCAGGAAATTGCCGTTTTCTGGGATGGCGTGATCGAGGAAGACGTTGCTCCAGACGGTAAAGAAGGTCTCGGGCAGGCCGGCCGCGTCGATCGGGCTTACGCCCGCGGGGATGGGCAGGCAATGGCCCGCGTCCACGGCCACATATTCCGCGTAGCCGCCGCCGTTGGTCAGCGCGCAGACCATGTCGCCCGGCTGCCAGGCGGTGACATCGGGGGCGGTGGCTGCGACCTGGCCCGAAACCTCCAGCCCGAGTAGGTCCGAGGCTCCCTTCGGCGGCGGGTAGTGGCCGCGCCGCTGCACCAGGTCGGGGCCGTTCACCCCGGTGGCGATCACGCGGATCAGCACCTCGCCCGCGGCGGGGTGGACCAGCGGACGTTTTGCCTCGGTCAGCACGTCGGGGGTGCCGAAGCCGTCCAGCTCGACGACGCGCATCTTTTCGGGCAGGTCTTTCATCTCCGGCTCCCTCGGCTGTGTCCGTTCACGCCTTTTTCTGAAGGCGAAGCAGCGTGGCGACCACGGCGTCGGCGCTGTCCGCGATGGCGACACCCGCGTCGCGCAGGCGGTCGATCTTTTCCGTAGCCGAGCCCAGCCCCAGCGCCGAGACCGTGCCGGCGTGGCCCATCCGGCGCCCCCGCGGCGCGTGGCGGCCCACCACCAGCGCAACCACCGGCTTGGAAAATCCGCTTTCCCGGATGTAGGCCGCGGCCTCCTCTTCCTCGCATCCGCCGATCTCGCCGATCAGCACGACGGATTCGGTGTCCGGGTCGTCCTTGAACCGCTTGAGGCATTCGACGAAGCCCACGCCGTGCAGCGTGTCGCCGCCCACGCCCACGGTGGTCGACTGGCCCAGCCCGGCCTGGCTGCATTGTGCCAGGATTTCCGAGGTCAGCGAGGCCGAACGCGACGCGATGCCCACGTTGCCGGGGCGCGCGTCGACCGTCGGCATCACGCCGATCTTGCATTGGCCGGGCGACAGGATTCCCTGCGAATTCGGTCCGATCAGCATGGTGTCGGACTGGCGCAGCGCGGCCTTGACCCTGCTCATGTCATGCTGGGGCACGCGTTCGGTCACGCAGACCAGCGTGCCGATACCCGCCTCGATCGCCTCGATCATGGCCTTGGCCGCGGAGGGCGCGGGCACGATGACCAGGCTGGCATTGGCGCCGGTCTCGTCCATCGCCTCGCGCACGCTGTCGAACGGAGGCAGGTCCAGATGTTGGCGCCCGCCCTTGCCGGGGCGCACGCCGCCCACGTAGTTGGACCCGTAGCGCACGGCCCGGTCGGTGTAGAAGGTGCCCGCCCGCCCGGTCATGCCCTGGACGATCACCCGCGTCTCGGAATTGACGAAAATCGACATGGGTTGCTCCTTCAGCCGGCGATTTGCACGGCACGGGACACCGCGCCGGAGATGGTGTCGAAGACCTCGACCGGGATCTTGCGATCCTTGAGGATGCGCATGCCCCATTCGGCGTTCTGCCCCGCCAGGCGCGCCACCACGGGCGGTTTCCGTTCGGAGCGCGCATAGGCGATGGAAACGCCCTCGGCGACGGTGTCGCAGGCGGTCATGCCGCCGCCATGCACGTTCAGCAGGATCACCTGGGTGCGGGACTGGTTCAGCAACAGGGACACGCCCTTGGCAATGTCGAGGCTGGTCGCGGTGGTGCGGATGTCCATGAAATTGGCGGGCTGGCCGCCCGCGTCGAAGATCATGTCGTTGGTCGCGAGGCCGAGGCCCGCGCCATTCACCACCACGCCGATATTGCCGTCCATCCGCACCAGGTTGATGTCGTTCTTCTGGGCTTCCATCTCGGGGGCGGTCAGCCCCTGCCGGTCGGCCAGCGACTCGAATTCCGGGTGACGGAACAAGGCGCTGCCGTCCAGGGTGATCTTGGCGTCGATCGCCACCCATTTGCCCGCGCCCGTCCCCGTGCGGGCGAAGGGGTTGATTTCCAGCAGGGCCATGTCGGTTTCCACAAAGGCCTGCCGGGCCGAGAACAGGATATCCAGCGGCGGATCGCTGTCGATCCCGATCCCGGCGAGGAATTCGGTCAGCGTGGCGCGCGCCTCGGCCGTATCAGGCCCCAGTTCCAGCGCCTTGACGGTCGAGGGGTCCATCTGCGAGCGCTGTTCGAATTCGATGCCGCCGTCGGCCGAGGCCAGCAGCATCGGCTGCCCGGACATCGGGTCGAGAACGAAGGCCATGAAATAGCTGGAGACGAGATCCAGCGCCTCTTCGACCGAGACGGCCTCGACCAGCTCGCCGGTGCTGCCGTGCTGGGCCGTCACCAAGGTGGTGCCCAGCAGGCGCCGCGCCTCGTCCTTCACCGCCGAGGGCGTCGCGGCGAATTTGACGCCGCCCGCCAGACCGCGCCCGCCGGCGGTGATCTGCGCCTTGACCACGAATTTGCGCGCCGGGATCTCGGCGCATCGCTGCTCGGCCTCCTGCGGGTTATGCGCCAGGCGGCCGCGGGGAACGGGGACGTCGTATTGGGCCAGAAGCTCCTTGGACTGGTATTCGGACAGAAACATTCCGGCACTCCTCCCCCGATGCTTGTTATATGGTACTTGGTATGCCACGAAACGTTGCATGTCAACGCAACCGGCGCCCCGCGGGGGCGCGGTGAAAAGGCCTCAGACGCGCGATTGCGGCGCCGGGGCTGCACGTTGGAATTTGGAGGAAACATGCTTGATCTCAAAGACTTGCGTTGTCTGAGCGCGCTGGCGCGGCACAAGCATTTCGCCCGTGCCGCGCTGGAATGCGGGATCTCCCAACCTGCGTTCTCGATGCGCATCCGCCGGATAGAGGAACGCCTCCAGATCTCGATCGTGAAGCGGGCCAACCGTTTTCAGGGGCTGACCGAGGACGGGATGATGATCATGCGCCACGCGCGGTCCATCATGGACGAGGTCGAGATTTTCGAGCAGGAGTTCCGGTCGTCCAAGGGGGATGTGTCGGGTTCGCTCAAGATCGGGGTGATCCCCACCGCCGCGGGCTATGCCGCCACATTGCTGGCCGCGCTCAACCGCGATCATCCCAACATCGTGGGCCGCATCGAATCCGCGTCGTCGCTGGCCATCCAGCAGGGGCTGGAGGACGGTAGGTACGACGCGGGCCTTACCTACGAAGACGGCACGCCGCGCGATCTTTTGCAGATCGAGCCGCTGTACGAAGAAAGCTATGTGCTCATGGTGCCCGAAGCGCTGGCCCCGCGCAGCGAGGGCACGGTCACCTGGGCCGAGGCGGCGGAACTGCCGCTGACGCTGCTCGACCCCAGCATGCAGAACCGTCGCATCCTGGATCAGGTCTTCGATCTCGCGGGCGCCGCGCCACGGGTCATCGCGGAAACCAGCGGCTTCGCCTCGGCCATCGTGATGGTCGTGCAGGGGCTGGCGGCGACCGTTCTGCCGGGCGTGCTGTCGCAATCGCTGGGCGCGATCCAGGGCACCGTGATCCTGCCGCTGACCGAGCCGGTCGTCGAAAAGACGGTCTGCCTGATCACCGGCGCGCGCGAGACCAGCCTGCCGACGATCGAAGCGCTGAGGGCGGTCGCGACCCGCGATTGATAAGCGGTGATTATGGTAGGTTAACGAATCGGAATTTTACAACACAAGACGTTAATGCCACGCTGACGAAGTCATGGGAGGACAAGATGGCACCGTTGGACGAGCAAAAAGGCATCTGGAAGCAAAAAGGCACCGGCAAGAGCCGCAAGACCCCGAAGGGCCGCCAGCACGACGACGCCGCGCTGGAACAGGTTCGGGCGCTGATCGGCGACCGGCCGCGGCGGCGCGATCTTCTGATCGAATTTCTGCACCTGATTCAGGACCGTTACGGCCATCTGTCCGCCGACCACATTTCCGCGCTGGCGCATGAAATGCGCATGGCGCAGGCCGAGATCTACGAGGTCGCCACCTTCTACGCGCATTTCGACGTGATCCGCGACGGCGACACCCCGCCGCCCGCGCTGACCATCCGCGTCTGCGATTCGCTCTCCTGCGAGATGGCTGGTGCGCGGCAGCTGAAATCGGCGCTGGAGGAAGGGCTCGATCCCGCGCAGGTGCGTGTTCTGCGCGCGCCCTGCATGGGCCGCTGCGACACCGCCCCGGTGATCGAGCTGGGCCATCACCACGTCGACAATGCCACGCCGGAAAAGGTCATGGCCGCGGTCGGGGCGGGCCGGACCCATCCGGTCATCCCGCCCTACCAGCCGCTGGCCGACTATGCCGCCGAGGGGGGCTATCGGACGCTTGCCGATCTGCGCGGGAGCGGCGACTGGCAGGCGGTGCAGGAAAAGATCCTGAGTGCGGGGCTGCGCGGTCTGGGCGGCGCGGGATTCCCCTCGGGGCGCAAATGGGGTTTCGTGCGCGCCAACCCCGGCCCGCGCTATCTGGCGGTGAACGGCGACGAGGGCGAACCCGGCACCTTCAAGGATCGCTATCTGCTCGAACGGGAGCCGCATGTCTTCCTCGAGGGGATGCTGATCGCCGCCTGGGCGGTGGAGGCCGAGAAATGCTTCATCTACATGCGCGACGAATATCCGGCGGTGCTGCATATCCTGCACAAGGAGATCGAGGCGCTGGAGAAGGCGGGCATCGCACCCGCGGGCTATATCGACCTGCGCCGCGGGGCGGGGGCCTATATCTGCGGCGAGGAAAGCTCGATGATCGAATCGATTGAGGGCAAGCGCGGGCTGCCGCGCCATCGGCCGCCTTTCGTCGCACAGGTCGGGATCTTCGACCGCCCGACGCTCGTGCACAATGTCGAGACGCTTTACTGGGTCACCCGCGTCTGCCGCGAGGGGCCGGAGGTGCTGAGCGGCACCGAAAGGAACGGCCGCAAGGGGTTGCGGAATTATTCCGTGTCGGGCCGCGTCCGGCAGCCGGGCGTTCACCTGCTGCCCGCAGGTTCCACCATCGCCGATATCATCGAGGCGGCGGGCGGAATGCTGGAGGGGCATGAATTCAAGGCCTATCAGCCGGGCGGGCCGTCCTCGGGGCTGTTGCCCGCGTCGATCGACGATGTGCCGCTGGATTTCGACACGCTGCAACCCCTGGGCAGTTTCATCGGATCGGCCGCGGTGGTGGTGCTGTCGGACAAGGACCGCGCGCGGGATGCGGCGCTGAACATGCTGCGGTTTTTCGAGGATGAAAGCTGCGGTCAGTGCACCCCCTGCCGCACCGGCTGCGAAAAGGCGGTCAAGCTGATGCAGGCCGACGACTGGGACCAGACCCTGCTGGAGGATCTGTGCGACGTGATGGCGGATGCCTCGATCTGCGGTCTGGGGCAGGCGGCGCCGAACCCGATCCGGCTGGTGATGAAGCATTTCGGCGACGAGGTCGGCTGCAGCGCGCCCGACGCGCGCGGCGCGACCAGCTATGGCAATCAGAAAGGGGAGGTGTGACATGCCCGACGGATCACAGACAGCCACCGTCACTTTCAACCTCGACGGCGAGGACGTTACCGTCCCTGAGAATATCTCGATCTGGGAGGCCGCCCACGGACGCGGGCTGATCATCCCGCATCTGTGCCACAAACCGGAACCGGGATACCGCCCGGACGGCAACTGCCGCGCCTGCATGGTCGAGGTCGAGGGCGAGCGGGTGCTCGTGGCCTCCTGCATCCGGCCCGTGGCCGACGGCATGGTGGTCAGGACCGACAGCGCCCGCGCCCGCAAGTCGCGCGAAATGGTCGTCGAGCTGCTTGCCGCCGACCAGCCCGGGACGGCGCACGACCGCTCCTCGCATTTCTGGGACATGGCGAAACTCAATGGCGTCAGCGAAAGCCGGTTCCCCGCGATGGAGCCGGACCGCGTGCCGCTGCTCGACGACAGCCATGTGGCGATGCGGGTCAACCTCGATGCCTGCATCCATTGCAACCTGTGCGTCCGCGCGTGCCGCGAAGTGCAGGTCAACGACGTGATCGGCATGGCGGGGCGCGGGCATGAGGCGAAGATCGTGTTCGACCAGGACGACCCGATGGGCGCGTCCTCCTGCGTGGCCTGCGGCGAATGCGTCCAGGCCTGCCCGACCGGCGCGCTGATGCCCGCCTCGGTGCTCGATGAGCACCAGGCCGGCGACAGCAGGGATTATGATCGCGAGGTCGAAACCGTCTGCCCCTATTGCGGCGTCGGCTGTCAGCTGTCGCTGAAGATCAAGGACGACAAGATCCTCTATGCCGAGGGCATCGACGGTCCGGCCAATGAAAACCGGCTTTGCGTGAAGGGCCGCTTCGGCTTCGATTACATCCACCACCCGCACCGCCTGACCCGGCCGCTGATCCGCCGCGAGGACGCGCCGCCCAAGGGGCTGAACGTCGAGCCGGGCAATTTCGATAAGGTCTTCCGCGAAGCGAGCTGGGAAGAGGCGCTGGATTTCGCCGCCGGCGGCATGAAGGGCCGGGGCAGGGAAATCGCGGGTTTCGGATCGGCCAAATGCTCCAACGAGGAGGCCTATCTGTTCCAGAAGCTGATCCGCCAGGGCTTCGGCCACAACAACGTCGATCATTGCACGCGGCTGTGCCATGCGTCCTCGGTCGCGGCGCTGATGGAAAACGTCGGCTCGGGGGCGGTGACGGCCACCTTCAACGAGATCGAGAATGCCGATGTGGCCATCGTCATCGGCGCCAACCCGATCGAGAACCACCCCGTCGCCGCCACCTATTTCAAGCAGTTCGCCAAGCGCGGCGGCAAGCTGATCGTGATGGACCCGCGCGGCCAGGGCATGAAGCGCTTTGCGACGCATATGCTCCAATTCAAGGCCGGCGCCGACGTGTCGATGCTCAACGCCATCATGAATGTGATCGTGGAGGAGGAGCTCTACGACCGTCAGTACATCGAGGCCTTCACCGAGAACTGGGCGGCGATGAAGGCGCATCTGAAGGGCTTTCCGCCCGAGGAGATGGAAAAGGTCTGCGGCATCCCTGCCGAGACCCTGCGCGAGGTCGCGCGGACCTTTGCGGGCGCCAAGGCGGGCATGATCTTCTGGGGGATGGGCATTTCGCAGCACATCCACGGCACCGACAATTCGCGCTGTCTCATCAGCCTGGCGCTGATGACGGGGCAGGTGGGGCGGCCCGGATCGGGGCTGCATCCGCTGCGCGGGCAGAACAACGTGCAGGGCGCGTCGGATGCGGGGCTGATCCCGATGTTCCTGCCCGACTATCAGTCGGTCACCGACGACGGCGTGCGCTCGGCCTTTACCGAAGTCTGGCAATCGGGCGATTTTTCGAACGAAACGGGCCTGACCGTGGTGGAGATCATGGATGCCATCCATGACGGGCAGATCAAGGGCATGTATATCCTGGGCGAGAACCCGGCGATGTCGGACCCCGATGTCGATCATGCCCGCGACGCGCTGGCCAAACTCGATCATCTGGTGGTGCAGGACATTTTCCTGACGGAGACGGCGAACTACGCCGACGTGATCCTGCCGTCTTCGGCGTGGTACGAAAAGAACGGCACGGTGACCAACACC